>NZ_JAGBIX010000081.1:0-25275 GCF_017934775.1 Kandleria sp.
TACGGTAAGATGCATACAGCTTTCTCCTTTCTAAAGACTCGGAAATAGGATTTCCTGTATGTATATTATACCATATATTTTAACCGCCATTTATCCCACGGCCTAAAGGCACGTGGGTTTTCTGTCGGGAACTTTATAAAGACGCTTTCCTACAAAACTATAGAACTCATTCCATCCTATAATGATATGATCAAGAACCTTCACATTCATCATTTTCCCTGATTCCATCAGTCGTTTCGTCACTTCCTCATCCTCAATGCTTGGTCTTGCATCCCCACTAGGATGATTGTGAATCGCAATCAGTGCAACGCCGTTAAAAGAAAGTGTCTCTAAAAATATTTCTCTCATAGAAATAAGTGACGCATTGATACTGCCAATAAAGAGCGTCTTCTTCAAAATCAAGCGATGCTTCTGATCTAAAATAAGTATCACAAAATGCTCTTGCTTAAGATGCATCATTTCACTTTTCATCAAATTAAATACCGCATGCGGAGAATCAAAGATCACCGGTATATCAGTTGCCTCATAAATACGTTTACCAATTTCTAATATAGCCATCAATTCTACGCCTTTGGCTTTCTTGATGCCCTTCATGGAAATCAGTTTACCATAAGAGGCATCTTTTAAATGCACGATTCCTCCTATTTCTCCTAAAAGTCTTTTAGATAATTCAATAACATTCTCACTCTTATTGCCTGTTCTTAAGACAATAGCCAATAACTCTTCATCACTTAATTGATCAATTCCTACAGAAAGTGCCTTTTCTCTAGGATGCTCTTCAATAGATAACGTTTTAATCATAGATAAAGCGAGTGGGCGTTTGCCCACTAGTCGCTCCCCCATTCTAACTGAATGAATTTTGGAATAGACACACGTCCACGCTTAGAACGCCATAGCTTATAGAAAGCTGCCCCAAAGATCGCATAAATAATGTACTTAAGTGTTCCTCCTCCATTGACCTGCATCATTTCCTGTTCAGATAATTCATACATGCTTTCTCTCCTTTCTGAAGTTTTGCCCCTATTTATTTATTCATCAAATAAATAATAATTACTAAAAAAAGAACATAATGCATGTTCTTCTTCTAGAATCTTATATCTTTCATAGATCTTCTTATTCCCACTTAACCCAGTAACAAAGTTCCAATTGACATATAAATAGATGACTTCCCCATTCGTTAAAAGAGTCTTATCCGTTGAGAAGATTTCAAAAAACTAACACGATTGTGTAGCGAACATCTTAGATGATATAAATTCATCATTTTGCATATCTACATTTTCAATAGTATTCCATTCAATTGTTTTCCAATCTTCTAAGACAATATCATTCTTTGTGATTTGAAATTCTTCTTTTGTTAATGAATAGTAATTAGCCATAGAATCTCTTGATTCTTTATTTTCATCATAAATTACACCTTCTGAAAGAATAATGTAGACACTTCTTTTGTCCATATTTAATTGGAATACTGCTTCAATTGCATTGTTTTTTTAAGATTGAAATGTATATAAAAAGGAATGTTCAAATGAACATTCCTTAGTCGAAGTTTGCAAGCTTTTCTTTTGCAGCTTCATACTTAGCTAAGTAATCAGCCTGTTTTGCTTTTTCTTGTTCAACCTTAGCTGCTGGAGCCTTGTTGATAAAGTTTGGATTTGAAAGCATCTTCTTAGATCTTTCAAGTTCCTTTTCAAGAGCTGCAATTTCTTTTTTTGCTTTTTCTTTTTCAGCTTCCATATCGATATACTGACCTAAGTCAATATGAAGAGTATTACCACCCTTGATCACTGAGTTAGCACTGTTTTTAGCAACATCCACATTATATCCTGCACAGATCGCATTACATAATTTCTTGATGAATGGTGCCATATCATTTAATAGTTCTTCAAGTCCATCAGTGTTAGTAGTGATTGTATAATCAACTTCTACACTGTTCTTGATCACATACTGGTGTCTGATTTCACGAATGCCTTTAACAATATCAATCAAGTAAGTGAACTGGCTATCGATAGTCTTATTAGAGAATGCTGGATTCACTTCTGGCCATGAAGCTAATACGATTGATTCTTTAGCATGTGGAATTGACTGGTAGATTTCTTCAGTTACAAATGGCATAAATGGATGAAGAAGTCTTACAATGCTATTAAGAACATAAACAAGAGTAGACTGAGTTGCTGCTTTAGCTTTTTCATCATCACCATTTAATGTTTCTTTTGCTAATTCAATATACCAGCTACAGAATTCATTCCAGATGAAGTCATAAAGTTCACTTCCTACATTACCAAATTCAAATTTGTCCATGTTAGCATTTGTATCTTCAATGACTTCATTTAATCTATTTAAGATCCACTGATCAGGAAGATTTAAGTTTTCAAGCTTAACATCATCCCAAGTCATGCTTTCATCAATATTCATTAATACGAATCTTGCACTGTTCCAGATCTTATTGATGAAATGAGAAATAGCTTCAAGCTTAGCAGGAACATATCTCATATCCTGTCCAGGAGCAGTGTTGTTAGTTAAGAAGAATCTTAATGTATCTGCACCATATTCATCGATAACGTCCATTGGATCTACACCGTTACCAAGTGATTTAGACATCTTTCTACCCTGTTCATCACGGATAAGACCATGAATTAGAACATGTTTGAATGGTCTCTTCTTAGTAAATTCTAATGACTGGAAGATCATTCTTGATACCCAGAAGAAGATAATATCATAACCTGTAACTAATGTATCAGTTGGGAAATATCTCTTGAAGAGTTCAGCATCTTCATTAGGCCATCCCATTGTAGAGAAAGGCCATAAAGCAGAAGAGAACCATGTATCCAATACATCTGAATCCTGTGTCCAGTTTTCAATATCTTCAGGAGCATCTTTACCTACATAAACTTCACCAGTTTCATTGTTATACCATGCTGGAATCTGATGACCCCACCATAACTGACGTGAAATACACCAGTCTTCAATGTTTTCCATCCACTGGCTATATGTCTTTTCAAAACGATCAGGTACGAATGTAACCTTGTCATCTGTTTTCTGATTAGCTAATGCCTGCTGTGCTAATGGTTTCATTTTTACGAACCACTGTTTAGATAAATAAGGTTCAACAATTGCATGTGATCTTTCTGAATGTGCAACTGGGTGAACGATTTCTTCAATATGATCAACAACACCTGCAGCTTCGAAGTCTTTAAGTAATGCTTCACGACATTCGAAACGATCCATGCCTTCATATTTACCACAAAGTTCATTCATTGTACCATCATCATTCATACAGATTGGCATAGCCAAACCATATTTCTTACCTAAAGCAAAGTCATTAGGGTCATGAGCTGGTGTACATTTCATAACTGAAGTCCCTTTGCCAAGTTCAATATAGTCATCAGCCATGATTGGTAATGCCTCACCATTAGCTGGGTTGATTGCTTTCTTTCCTACTAAATGAGTATATCTTTCATCATCAGGATGAACAAAGATAGCAGTATCCCCAAACATTGTTTCAGGTCTAGTAGTAGCTACTACAACCTGTTCATCAGAACCTTCAATCTGATATTTGAAGTAGTACATCGCACCCTTAGTGTCTTCATGGTAAACTTCAATATTAGAAAGAGCTGTACGCTGTACTGGATCCCAGTTGATGATACGTTCTCCCTGATAGATTAGTCCTTTATTGTATAAAGAAACAAAGACTTCCTTAACTGCATCAGATAAACCTTCGTCTAATGTAAAACGTTCTTTAGAATAATCCAATGCCAGTCCTAGTTTAGCCCACTGTGAGCGAATAATAGAAGCATATTCTTCTTTCCAAGACCAAGCTTTTTCTAAGAACTTTTCTCTACCTAAATCATAACGAGAAAGACCCTCTTCTCTCATTCTGGCTTCTACTTTAGCCTGTGTAGCAATACCAGCATGATCCATACCTGGTAGCCATAGAGCATCATAGCCCTGCATTTTCTTATAGCGGATGATCATATCCTGTAAAGTTGTATCCCATGCATGACCTAAATGTAATTTACCAGTAACATTTGGTGGTGGAATAACAATAGAATAAGGTTTCTTTGAAGTATCTCCTGCTTCAAAATATCCTTTTTCTACCCAAGTCTTATACTTGCCTTCTTCTACTTTTTTATGATCATATGAACTTGCTAATTCTTTCATCGTTCGTCTCCTTTAAATAATGCTTTGTTTAAACGAATATAAGAAATGACTTTCTTATTAAAATTAGTACCTGCAATCAATGTCTTATATTCATGGGTAAAATCTGAGAAATTATAAGTTGCATAATCTCCTTCTTCATTATCTTCTGCGTCATTTTCTAAAACATCATAAAGATGCTTAGCCCCTTTCAATAATGAAGCAATGTCATGAGCGCCTACTCGTTCAAAACAGTTTTCAATATCATCTACATAATCAGATAATGCCGGTGACATAAAAAAAGAACGAATTCCAGAGTTTCCTCCGATAGTCTGGTTAAGCTGATAAATGCCATAGACTGTTTTTTCTACCTCATTTAATGATTCATAATAATGATCTTCATCTTCTTCCTCTTTACGTTGACATTCAAGAATGACAGCACTTGGAAGCTGATCATCAGCACAATCATCAATTTTTTCAGGTGTCAAATGCGAATAGCATTCTTTCAGTGTCTGATATTCCTGCTCAGCTTTTTCATTCGCAATGCGTCTTTTCTTTCTGATATCAGAAATACGTGTAATAAGAAACACTGCAATAAATGCCATTATGGCAAAGAAGAAAATCCAGATAATTGTGATAGCCTGCTCATTTCTTTGTACTCCTGTTAAGATAACCATATGTCCTCCTTACAAAAAAAAACGAGCAATCGTAAAGGACGATTTGCTCGTGGTACCACCTTTTTTTACATAATGTGAATTATGCCTCAAGACTTTAACGCAGTCATACGAACTCTACTACTTCATTCATAGAATTGGCTCCAAGGCTACCTTCCACTTTCCTCTTTATTCCTTTACACCAGCCAGGAACTCTCTTGAAAAGAAAATAAGTGTACTCCTCCTCTTCATTGCGAATTCAATTTTATCAAAGTGGCACGTAAATGTCAAACGCATTATTGAATAAGAGATAGTGCATGCTCAAGCACACTTTCTCCATCCATCATGCCATAATCCCTCATACTGATCAGTTCACAAGGCGTATCCCCAACAAACTTCATAATCTGATCCCTAGCGTAACGCGCCTGAGGACCAAGAAGGACGACATCAGCCTTCTTAACCTGTTCTGAAATTTCATTAGCATTAACAGCCCAGATGTGCACGTCAATGCCTTTTTCATTTGCCGCTCTTTGCATCTTCTCGACAAGAAGGCTAGTAGACATTCCCGATGCACAGCAAAGTAAAACGTTAACCATATGCTCTCTCCTCTTTTGATACCTTTATTATAAAGGAATATATAAGAAAAAGAAAGGTGACTTAGTCACAAAGTTTAAGAATTGTATTCCAAACTTCGTCGACACCTTTCTTCTTTAAGCTAGAGAATCTAATGAAATAATCATTTTCATCAAAGCCTAGATCTTCCTTGATACGCTTTTCGTTTTTAACAAGATCATTGCGCTTTAGCTTATCTTCTTTTGTTGCAACAACAATGACAGGAATATGATAATATTTCGCATATTCGTACATTGTAATATCATCATCTTTAGGTGGATGACGATAATCAACAAGAAGACACATAGCCTTAAAATTCTTTCTTTCAGTACAATATGTTTCAAACATCTCACCAAACTGCTGCTGAATACGATCAGGCACTTTCGCATAACCATATCCAGGTACATCGACAAGACGTAATTCATCATTGACATTAAAGAAATTTAAAGTACGTGTCTTACCAGGTGTCGCAGACACCTTGGCAAGACCGTTAACATCAGTAATTGTATTAATAAAGCTTGACTTTCCTACATTGGAACGACCAGCCAATAAAAACTCTGGCAATGATTCATCTGGCCACTGAGATGACCAGGCAGCACAAAGCATAAATTCTGCTTTCTTAATTGTATACATAGGCTTATCTCCTATACAATCGCATGTTTAAGTACTGTATCAATGTGATCAGCTACAATGATAGTAAGTTCTTTCTTCACTGATTCAGGAATATCATCGATATCCTTTTCATTATCCTTAGGAATAATGATAGTAGAAATACCAGAACGATGAGCAGAAATAGATTTTTCTTTTAATCCACCGATTGGAAGAACTTCACCAGTTAAAGTGATTTCACCAGTCATTGCTACATCATTTTTAACAGCTTTCTTAGTAAATGAGCTATAAAGTGCAGTTGTTAAAGTGACACCAGCACTTGGTCCATCTTTCTTGACAGCACCTTCTGGTACATGAATATGAATATCCTGATTTTCGAAATCTTCTTTAGAAAGACCATATTTAGCAGCATTGGCTTTCATGTAATCCAATGCAATTGAAGCAGATTCTTTCATGACATCACCAAGCTGTCCAGTTACATTAAATTTACCTGAACCTGGGAAATGGTTTACTTCAATTGGAAGAATATCTCCACCAAACTGTGTCCATGCTAAACCAGTAACAACACCGATCTGATTATCTTTAAGTTTTTTAGTATGATCAAATGGTGCTTTTCCTAAATATTCCTGTAAATCTTCAATCTTCACATCAACATTTGCTGCTTTATCCTTTAAGATCTTAAGAACAGCCTTACGACATAATGAAGCAATAAGACGTTCAAGCTGACGTACACCAGCTTCTCTTGTATAGTGCTGAATGACATAAAGAACTGTTTCATCAGAAATAGTAAACTGTTCTGCAGTCAAACCGTGGTTCTTAAGCTGTTTTTTGATCAAGTGATTGCGAGCAATCTGTACTTTTTCCTGTTCAGTGTATGAAGATAATTCAATAACTTCAAGACGATCTCTAAGTGGACCTGGAATGCTGCCAAGATCATTAGCAGTCGCAATAAAGAGAACCTTAGATAAATCATATGGTTCTTCAATGAAGTTATCAGAGAACATACTATTCTGTTCTGGATCTAATACTTCAAGCATTGCACTAGTAGGATCACCTTTATAATCAGATGACATCTTATCAATTTCATCAAGAAGGAATACTGGGTTAACTACCCCTGCCTTCTTCATGCCCTGAATAATACGACCAGGCATAGATCCAAGATAAGTTCTACGATGACCTCTGATTTCTGATTCATCAGTCACACCACCAAGTGAAGCCTTGATGAATTTTCTACCTAATGCATGAGCAATAGACTTAGCTAAAGAAGTCTTACCTGTACCAGGTGGCCCAACAAGACAGATAATTGGAGCATTTAATGACTGTGTCATCTGTTTAACCGCAAGATGTTCTACAATTCTTTCTTTTGGTTTTTCTAATCCAAAATGATCATCATCAAGAATCTTTTCTACATCTACGATATCTTCATTGTCATCAGTCTGTTCCCACCAAGGGAGTTTTAAGACCCAATCAATGTAGTTTCTTACTACATTAGCTTCAGGTGAAGATGCTGGCATCATTTCATAACGCTGCAATTCTTCAGTTAGTTTATCTTTAATATTCTGAGGATAAGGATTTTCCTTGATCTTCTTACGAATCTGATCAACTTCATCTTCTCCGTTAGGAGTATCCCCTAATTCTTCCTTGATTGCTCTTAAACGTTCTCTTAGATAGAATTCCTTTTGATTTTCATCAATGCTCTTCTTGACCTTATCATTGATAGTAGATTCAATCTCATTGATTGTCTTTTCTTTTTGCATGCATGCAAGAACAAGAAGAAGACGTTTATTGACATCAGCTTCATCTAGAATCTTCTGTCTTTCATTAAGATCAATATTCATATAATGGCCAATTGCATCAGCCAATTCAGATGCGGATAATCCCTGTGAAATATTCGCAAATAATTCTCTTGGGAATAATCCAGCAGTACGGTTGATAAACTGCATCTGTTCAGTAATCTTACGAACTAATGCGGTTTCTTCATTTTCATCACCAAATACATCTTCAAGGTATTCTACCTTAGCATAATAGCATCCATCTTTTTCATAGAAAGAATGAATCTTAGCACGTTTTTCTCCGGCTACTGTCAATTTGATTGTTCCATGATTATCCTTCTTGACTTTTCTAACAACGCTACAAGCTGTCCCCACCTTATAGATTGTATCAATAGAAATTTCTTCTTCTAAGGGATGAATCTGTGAAACAAACAGAATATGAGAATCATACATATCGACAGCATCATCGATAGCTTTAAGACTAAAACTACGTCCTACATCGATGGCCGTATCATGACCTGGGAATACAAGCATACCTCTTGTACAGATCACAGGAAGCTCTATGATATTTGTATCCATGTTATTACCTCCTTTAATTAGTGAAAATAAGACGCTTGACGTAAGCGCCTTATTCTCTCTTATTTGTAATTATTTATTATTTAGAAACATTTTCTTTGATAAAGTCAACAGCCTTCTTGTTAGCAACATCAGCTTTTACTCTATATTCCTGACCAGCGAAGATCTTCTTGATTTCTTCAACATCTCTGCTGTAGTAAGCAGCGATTTCTTTATACTGTTCATCTAATTCTTCATCAGTTACTTCGATGTTTTCAGCTTTAACAACTGCATCAATGATTAACTGGAACTTAACACGTTTTTCAGCCTGATCAGCCATCTGAGCTTTCATATCATCTAAAGACTGACCTGTTAACTGAGTGTAAAGATCCATGTTTAATCCCTGTCTAGAAAGGTTTTCAGTCATTTCTGAAACCATAGCCTGTACTTCAGTATCTACCATAGCCTGAGGTACTTCAACTGGGTTAGCTTCAACGACTGCTTCAAATACATCTTCGTCGAATTTTCTTTCAGCGTCAGCTTTCTTCTGAGCTCTGATATCTTCTTTGATATGATCTTTTAACTGATCTAAAGTTTCAACACCTTCGATGTTAACATCTTTAGCTAATTCATCATCTAATGCAGGTAAGATCTTAGTCTTGATTTCATGAACTTTAACTTTGAAAGTTGCATCAGCACCAGCTAATTCAGGAGCCTGATATTCTTCTGGGAATTTAACATTGATTTCTTTTTCTTCCCCAACTTTCATACCGATTAACTGTTCTTCAAAACCAGGAATGAATGAACCTGAACCAATTTCTAATGGATAGTTTTCACCTTTTCCACCTTCGAAAGCAACACCATCTTTGAAACCTTCGAAATCGATATTAGCTGTATCACCATCTTCTACTTCACCGTCTTCTTTTAATTCTAATTCAGCGAATTCGTTCTGGTATGATGCTAATCTTTCATCTACTTCTTTAGAAGTAACTCTTACAGCTTTCTTCTTAGCTTCTAAACCTTTGTACTGTTTTAATTCAACTTCAGGAGCTACTGGAGCTGTGAAAGTGATCTTTAATTCATCTTCAGTCATAACTTCCACGTTTGCTTCTGGCTGAGCTACTGGTGTGATATTATTTTCAACAAAGATTTTAGCATAGCTTGTAGATAAAATTTCATCTACTGCTTCAGCTAATAAAGCTTTAGTTCCAACTTTAGCTTTGATAAGTCCCTTAGGAGCTTTACCTTTTCTAAAACCATCAAGGTTAGCATTCGCAGCTACTTTATTTAACGCACGATCCTGAGCAGCTTTCCATTCTTCTTTTGAGAATGTAGCTTTTACTTCTACCATGCTTTTTTCTAACTTATTTACAACTGTTTCCATATTTGTTTACTTATCTCCTTTTTATATTCCGCTAGTATTATACATGAATGTGTATCCATTTGCAACAATTTATCACTCTATTTCTCTGAGTGCTAATATTTGTCTTTCTACATCCTTGAAATCTACATAATAATCAATTTCAATATCGTCTTTATCTACCTCAATATTTTGTAATGTTGCAACATAGTAATGTACGGCTGCGGCAATTACACTGAAGTCTTCTTCATAGATTTCTTTTGGGTAAATGTGATATAGATAAAATTCAAGATAATCTACACACTGATTAAGCAAAGTTGGATTTTCATCTTCCAATGCACTCTGAAGCTTCTTGCCAATACCCATATAAGCAGTCTGTGCCAAGACAAGTGGCATATAACTTGGATTAAAATCATAGTAAGTATTGTTTTTAGCAACTTCAAATTCTTCATCGATCTGCTGTTCAATCATCAATTCCATCATTAGCGTCTTAGCAAATGGTGGCTTGTTTGGATCACGCAGATAATTGCGAATACCTGGAATAAGCATTCTGATATTTAACTGCTGCATCTGATCCAATGCCATATACAGCAAGTCTTCATTGACATCATCCCTTTGCAGGATCAATTCAATTTCCTCAGTAGAGAAAATCTGACTCTTGCTTTCTAGATCATAGTTAACTTCCTGCTTAGCAAGAAGGATTTCATCATATGCAGCATTGAATGTACTTTCATACTCATAAGGAATATATGGCATCGAAAGCTCTTCAACTAAAATATTGATAGCTTCTTCAAAATCACCAGTTTCCTTCAATGTCATGACATACTGAGCAACGACATCATAGTATGTATCCCCTGCCTTTGCTTTTGCGAGCATACCTTCAGTCTTAGCCTGCTGATATTCACCTAAGGCATTAAGGCAAACCAATCTTAAAAGTCTTGTCTTCTCATCACTGAGATCATTCAGTTCTCTTAAAGCGGCACTATATTGGCCTTCATTGATTAATTCTTCTATCATATGTACTCCTTTGTCGTATATCTTATCAAAGTTCTATTATATACGCAAATAAAACGAAAACAAACCCCATTTATTTATGGGGTTTGTCATTATTCATCACCAAATGAAATTCCAATAGCCTTAGCCGCCTTAACAAGTTCACCATTAGGATCTACATGTTTTTGCTGGCCGATTTTCGCTGCACCAATTACTTCTTCTAATGATGTATAACCCATTTTATCACCATTGATTGTAACAACATTGCCAAAATGACCTTCATTGATAAGTTCACAAGCTGCTACACCATAACGTACTGATAAAATACGATCATACGCTGAAATGTCTCCACCACGAATAATATGACCAGGATTAACAGAACGCACTTCATGATTTGGAATCATTTTTTCTAAATCATTTTCAAGCTGCTTAGCAATACCACCTAAACGAACTGGATCAGGTGAATCCTCTACAATCTTACCGATGACCTTAGTACCATCTGCATATTTTGCACCTTCAGCTACCGCAATGACAGTATAAGGAAGACCCTGTTCATCACGACGCTTTACAGCCTTAACAATATTTTCAACCTTGAATGGAATTTCTGGAATCAGACAGATTCCAGCATTACCTGCAAGACCTGCATATAAAGTAATCCATCCAGCATCTCTACCCATCAATTCACATAAGATAACACGATGATGAGATTTCGCAGTTGTCTGTAAACGATCAATAAACTCAGTACCAACACTCATGGCACTCATAAAGCCATAAGTCACGTCAGTTGAAGCTAAGTCATTATCCATTGTTTTAGGCACACCGATAACATTAACACCCTTACGAGAAAAATCTCTCGCACTTGTCAATGTACCATCTCCTCCTAATACAACAAGAACATCAACCCCAGCTTTCTTTAAGTTTTCTACACCAACATCAGAGACATCTTTTTTCACTTTGCCCCCTTTGCCGTCATCTACAAGATAATCAAATAAGTTATCCTTGTTAGAACTATAAAGAATAGTTCCACCTTCTTTATAGATATTTTCTACTTTTTCTACAGTCAAATCTACATAATTATTATTATAAAGACCACGATAGCCATAGACATAACCAATGACTTCCCAGCCGTATTTTTCAATTGCTGTCTTAGTAATTGTTCGAATTACAGCATTTAAGCCTGGACAATCTCCTCCGCCAGATAATAAAGCAATTTTTTTAATATTCTGTTCCATAATGAACCCCCTAAAATAATAGCTAAAATTGTGTGTAAATGTACTCCACTTTTTTTATTCTATCAACTAACTATAAAAAATACAAGCGCTTACTTTAAATTCATATCATAAAAAAAGAAAGCGCTTTTCCTATCATCAGTAGAGGAATTATTAAAATCAGAAATAAAGATCTTACAGAAGCCCTGTAAGATCTCTAATAACATAACCACCAATCATTAATCCAGCTACCGAAGGCACAAAAGAAACACTGCCAGGAAGAGCACGTCTAGAGGCACCACTGGCCTTCATTTCTGCCATTTCCCTATTTACACCAGCACTTTCTTTTGGCTTAAGAGGATATTCAGTAGAAAAGAGCACCTTGCATTTTTTAATGCGTCTTTTCTTCAGTTCCGTTCTCATAACTCTTGCAAGAGGATCAACGGATGTCTTATAAATATCAGTAATTTGAAGCTTTGATGGATCAAGCTTATTGCCAACACCCATACAGCTGATGATTTTCGTCTTTGTCTTTGTACATTCTTCAATGATATCAATCTTCGCCTTGATTGTATCAATAGCATCAATAACATAATCATATGAAGAAAAATCAAATTCATCTTTCACTTCAGGAAGATAAAACATCTGTTTCTTCTCAATGATCGCATCTTCATTGATAGAAAGAATACGCTTTGCAACTAAATCAACCTTGTTCATTCCTATTGTATCCAAGGTTGCAATAATCTGACGATTGATATTCGTCTTAGAGACAGTATCATTATCCACAAGGACAAAGTGTCCAACGCCAGCTCTTGCCAAGGCTTCAGCCACAAATCCGCCTACACCGCCTAATCCAAATAGACAGACTTTCTTGTTCATCAATGAATCAACAGCGTCTTCTCCTAAAAGAATAGCTGTTCTAGAGAATTGTTCTTTCATATACTAATTTCTTCTTTCTGATTGAATAAAATAAAGATAGGCATCATTGTCGATATGTACCTTCTCATCACTTTCATTAGATACACATAAAGGATCATCTCTTCTTAACTGATAAGAAGATAATGGATACTCACAATGAGACAGACTCACTTTGCATTCATCAAGTGCAAACAATGAAAAATACTTAGAGTGAACCATCAATTCATGATGTCCTGGCTTTAATATTGAAATAATATTAGTCGCATCAATAACCCTTATATCAAGATCTTTATATTGCTCAAGAAGACACATGATGGAGAAGAAATGATCAATTCTTCCTCCAGTTACACCGTAAATATCAATTTCATCATAGCCCTTCTTAATGGCATATTCTAAAGCCAGCTGTGTATCTGTCTGATCTTTTCTTGAAGGATACTTCTTAATCTTCAGATCATCTAAAATCTCTAGATCACAAAGCGAATCAAAATCCCCAATAGCCAAAGTGGGATGAAGCTTATACTTCAATAAATGAGAAACACCTGCATCAGCACCAATGTAAGGGATTGTGCGGTCCAATACATCCCCTACATCCATGCCCGCATAGATTCCTATTCGCATAATAATGATGCGATAGCATCACGACGTGATGCTGCCTTAAATACATAGCTTCCTGCAACAAGAACATCACAGCCAGCTTCTACGCATAGCTTTCCTGTCTGTTCATTGATGCCGCCATCAACTTCAATAATAAAGCCATATTTTTCTTTTAGACTATTTAATGTCTTAATCTTTTCAACAGCAATATCATTGAATGACTGACCGCCAAATCCCGGTTCAACACTCATGACAAGAATCATGTCTACATCATTTAAATAGGGAAGAATAGCGTCTACATGTGTACCTGGTTTAATAGAAATACCAACCTGTACATTTGATGCATGAATATGATTGATAAGTTCCATTGTCTTTTCTCTTGATTCCATTGCTTCAATATGGAAAGTGATCATATCTGCTCCAGCCTTGATGAATTCATCTACATAAAACATAGGATCAGTGATCATTAAATGAACATCTAAAAATAAGTCAGTTGCTTTTCTTACATTAGCTAAGATGCTATATCCAAATGAAATATTAGGAACAAAATGTCCATCCATTACATCATAATGAAGCCATTTAGCTCCTTCTAATGTATCAATTTCTTCTTTTAATTTTGAAAAATCCGCCGATAAGACAGATGGTGCGACTTTAGTCATACTTCTTTGCCTCTCTCTCTTTGACTTCTTTTAAGAAAGTCAGATAATGTTCATAACGTTCTTTCGTAATCTTGCCTTCTTCTACCGCCTGTTTAACACCACAATGAGGCTCACTATCATGAAGGCAGCCACGGAACTTACACATTGTAGCATATTCTCTAAAATCATGGTAGCTTACAGAAAGATCAATAGGATCCATTTCCAATGTCAAAGATGAAAAACCAGGCGTATCAGCTACATAGCCGCCATGCATGCGAATAAGTTCCGTATGTCTTGTCGTATGCTTCCCACGACCAAGTGCCTTAGAGATTTCATTGGTATCAATGTTCAAATGAATATCCAAAGCATTAAGCAGACTGGATTTCCCGACACCACTTTGTCCTGTAACTACGCTTGTTTTTCCTTTGAGCACCTCTTTTACTTCGTCAATTCCGATATTCTCTTTAGAACTTACAAAAATTGTATGATAAGCATGGTAATCACTCTTGATTTTCTCAATGAGAGTATCATCTAGATCAATCTTTGTCACAATGATAATTGGTTCAATATTTTCATTTTCAACCATTGCTAAAAAGCGATCTAGAAGCAGATTGTCAAAATCAGGATGCGTGATTGAAAAGACAAGAAGAGCCTGATCAACATTACAGATTGGTGGTCTTCTTAATTCATTCTTTCTTTTTTCTAAAGATAAAATATAGCCTTCTCCATTATCCTGTATATCAATTGTACAAATATCACCTACCAAAGGTGTCTGTTTTGTTTTTCTAAATTTCCCTCTTGCCTTGCAAGTGTAAACCTGCCCATCTGCTTCCACATAATAGAAGCCAGCAAGTGCTTTGATGATTCTTCCTTTAAGCATATATCTCCTTTATAAAGAGCCTCAACTCTAATGAGCGAGGCTTTATGTATTATTTGTCGTATTGTTCTGATTATTTGAATTATTGTTATTGGAATTATTATTGTTAGTATTGTTATTGTTATTGCTATTGTTATCAGTGTTATTATCCTGATTTGGAGTAACCTGTGTATTGTCAGTCTCTACTTCAGGCACTTTATCATAGTAATAAAGCGTAATTGTCGTACCACGCTTATTGACAGTTGAATAAGGTGCAAGCGACTGTCTAATAACAATATTGATCTTATCCTTAGTGATCTTAGCACGTTCATTGGCATCAGATGGCAAACTTAAGACTTTCGTCTTAACCTTAAATCCAGCACTTTCCAATGTCTTGGTAGCAGATTTAATAGTATCACCATAAAGATAAGGAACCATGATTGTAACACCCTTAGAAACAGTAAGTGTAATAGTCTTATTTGTTTCATTAGGATCACGTTTTTCACCAGGTGCAATCGATTGACCAATGACACGTCCTTCTTCAACATTATCATCAGACTTCTCATATTTCGTTACCGTGTAGCCTAAATCTTCCAATTCCTTCTTGGCCGCTTCATACGTATAATTCGTATAGTCAGACATAATATCATATTTGCCCTTAGATACAGTAATAACAATCGCTGTATCTTTTTCCATATTCTTTCCAGCTTTAGGATTCGTACTGATCACATAGTTCTTATCATACTTATCACTCAATTCACTTTCATAAGTGATAGCACCCTTAAAGCCATTCTTCTCAAGCTTCTTTTTTGCATCTGATTTAGAAAGTCCTACTAAATCGGGCATCTTATATGTCTTATTGGCATCCAAGTAATAGAAATAACCGATTCCAAAACCAAGCAATACCAAGGCAAGAAGCACTACAATAAGCTTCGCCTTAGATTTCTTCTTTTTAGGTTCAGCAGTCTTGCTGCGAGAAACACGCGTTGTTGTCGTGGTTGGTTCTGGTACTTCATTTTCCACAATACCTTCATTTTTTGTTTTCGTAAAAAACTCAGTATCCTGTGCAACGATTGTTGGCTCTTCTACCGGTACATCAAATGTCAGCTTCTCTTCTTCTGTTCTTACGAGACAAGTCGCAATATCATCCAACATATCCAGTGCTGAAGCATAACGATTCTCTACATTCTTAGCTGTTGCCTTGATAATAATATTCTCAACAGACTGAGGAATTGAAGGATTAAATGCTCTTACTGAAGGAATGCTGTCACGCATATGCTTCAAGGCAATATTGACAGGCGATTCCCCGTTAAATGGCACCTCACCTCTTAACAGTTCATAGAAAACAATACCCAATGCATAAATATCCGACTGTGGCGTTGCCTTTTCTCCTCTTGCGATTTCAGGAGCAAGGTAATGCAACGATCCCATGATTGTATCCGTCTGTGTCACTTGAGACAGCGACTGAATCGAAGCGATTCCGAAATCGGCGATTTTTACAATTCCAGAATCAGTGACTAATATATTTTGTGGCTTCAGATCGCGATGTACGATGCCCATTTCATGGGCAGTCGCTGTCGCACTGACAACCTGTTTCATAATATCAATTGCTTCAATATAATGAAGCGCACCCCTGATATTAATTAATTCTTTAAGTGTTTGTCCTTTGACATATTCCATGACGATGTAATAGAGATCATCTTCATCTCCAACATCATAGATAGCGACAATATTTTTATGATTGATTGCGGCAGCAGCGCTTGCTTCACGATGAAATCTTTTGATGTAGATTGGATCACCCGTCAATGATGATCTTAGTATTTTTACAGCAACAGTTCTACGAAGAACTTTATCTTCAGCAAGATAAACATCCGCCATTCCGCCTTGTCCAATTAATTCCCCTAACAAGTAACGGTCTGCCAGTAATCGATTCACTTCACTCATACTATGCGCCCCTTTCTATAAGAATAATGCTGATGTTGTCCAAACCACCAAACTGTTTGGCTGTTTCCATCAATTTCTCATTTTTTTGTTGAATAGTCAAATCTAATTTTAAAATTTCCACAATTTGATTATCACTTAATGAATTATATAATCCATCTGAACAAAGCAGAATGGTATCTGCATGAACAGCTGCAAATGATACATTCAGTAAGTCTGTTACCCCAACAGCCTGTACAAGAATGTTTCGCTGTGGATGATTCTTGGCTTGTTCTTTATTGATATACCCCTTTTCCAATAAAGCATTGACCAATGTATCATCCGTCGTTATCTGTTCTAAGCTCTCAGATGTAACGATGTAGGCACGACTATCTCCAACATGAGAGATATAAATGCATTCATCAACAATATACGCCAATATGACTGTAGTGCCCATATCACGATAAGCACTGTTGTCTGCCCCTTTTTCATTAACAAGACGATTGGCATTCTTGATCAGGCGATAAAACCAATGTCTGATATCTTCCTGACAAGTAAAAGGTTCATGATCTTCAAAATGATCCATCATATAATCACACGTTAACTTAGCAGCAACTTCACCTGCATTATGACCACCCATTCCATCACATAAAACCGCATAAGCTTCATGTTCATTGATGATCTTATAATTAATGCAATCCTGATTAATATCTCTGAAATTGCCGATATCACTTAACGCAGATATGATCATTTTAAAGTCTCCTTTCCTTCTTCGCTCTTAACTGTCCGCAAGCTCCATCAATATCTCCACCATGTTCTTTTCTTAAAGTACAATTGATTCTTAAGCGGATCAATTCATCTTTGAACGCTTCAATTCTTGAAGCTGGAGATTTCTTAAAGCCATGTTCATTGACTGCATTATAAGGAATCAAATTCACATACACATTTAATCCTCTTAAATAATGCGCAAGCTGACGAGCATTTGTTACATCATCATTGACATCTTTTAATAAAATATATTCAAGAGTAACTCGTCTGTTTGTCTTTTCAATATAATCCTTGATTGCTGTTCTTAACACATCCATAGGATATGTCTTATTGATAGGCATCAATTCATTTCTGATTTCATCATTTGATGCATGAAGAGAAATCGCAAGATTGACCTGAATGCCTTCATTTGCAAAATCGTAGATCTTTGGTACAAGTCCACATGTCGATAATGTGATATGACGCGCACCAATAGCAAGACCTTTAGCTGCATTAATTATATAAATGAAATTCATGACATGATCATAATTATCAAAAGGTTCCCCTGTTCCCATAATCACCACATGAGTTACGCGTTCTTTTTGATCTTGTTGAACAGTTAAGACTTGCTGAAATTTCTGCAGCAGTTAAATTTCTTTGTTTCTTCAATAAACCAGAAGCACAGAATTTACATCCCATATTGCAGCCTAGCTGAGAGGTTACACACAATGACTTACCATAAGGATGAATCATCAGTACAGTTTCAATATAACCACCATCTTCTAACTGAAGAAGATATTTAGTCGTTCCATCACGAGAAACCTGCTTTTCTACAATCTCTAATAGATCAGTAGAATAATTATCACTAAGTTTAGCTTGAAGGTCTTTAGAAAGATTTGTCATTTTAGAAAAATCATAGACATCTTTTCTATAGATCCATTCAAAAACCTGCTGAGCTCTAAATTTCTTTTCACCAATACTTAAAAAAGCATCAGTCATCTGCTCAGGCGTTAAACCATAAATCGAATTCATATTAATCCTTTCTTAATCTGCACATATAAAAACCATCACTATGTAATTCATATGGCAATACTGTTCTTTCTTCTAAAATATGCATATCAGGATGAGCCTTAATAAAAGCTTCTACCTGTTTTTCATTTTCTTTCTTATTAAGAGTGCATGTACTATAAACAATGATACCCTTATTTTTACACAATGTATAAGCATTTTCCAATAATTTCTTCTGTAAAAGTATTATTTCATCCATTGCATTAGAATCATGATAACGAATTTCCGGTTTTCTTGCAAGTACACCAAGCCCTGAACAAGGTCCATCTAATAAAATATAGTCATACTCTCCTTCAAAACAATGGATATCGGTAGAATCTCCTACATGTGTAGTAAGATTAGTTACCCCAAGTCTTTTCGCATTATCTTCTACCAGATGAATCTTATGCGCATAAAGATCATAAGCATCAATAGATCCCGTATTATCCATAATCGCACTTAGATGTGTAGTCTTAGATCCCGGTGCACAGCACATATCCAATACTCGACTTCCTTTATCTGGTGATAAGAAACGACCAACAAGCTGTGAAGATTCATCCTGGATGGTAACCCACCCATTTTTGAATGCTTCGCTTTCTGCAATTGTCCCACCCTGATAGAAGACACAATCTTCGCTGTGTGAAGAAGCGATAAAGTGATGATCTTTTTCTAGAAGAGCCTCTCTTGATATCTTTAACGTGTTGACTCTTGCGGATTTTAAAGGCACTTCATTGTTGGCATGTAAGATCTTCTCACATGTTTCAAAGCCATACTGCTTAATAAACATCTTTACCATCCATAAAGGATGACTTGTCTCAATGCTGAGTCTTTCTTCTTTCTTAAGATCATCAAGACTTCTCTTATGTTCAAAACTGTTTCTTAATATCGCATTAACAAAAGATGCAGCCTGTCTGCCTCTTTTCTTCTTAACAATTCTAACAGCCTCATTCACAATAGCATAATCTGGCATATTCATATAAAGATGCTCATACATGCTCATCAATAGAACCATGCGTTCAAATAGCTTAATACGTTTACCTTTGACACTAGGTTCTAATTGATATTCAAGCATCAATCGATGCTGAATGGTACCATAGACAAGCGCTGTAACAAGCTCTTTTGAAAAATCTTTCTTTTGTACTTGAAATGCATGATTTAATGCAATATTCAAGAATGTCTGATTACGTTCATAATCAGACAGAATCATTAAAGCTAATTCTCTTTCCATTATTAAATCAAAGTGTATGGATGAAAATCACATACCATACTTACCTTTCCATTTTGTTTTTTATTATAGAAGTCATTGAGTGATTCTAAGATCCTATAGACCGGTTTTGCATCTTTATACTTTACAAGAATACGTTCACGATAAGTATCTTTCATCTTAAAGATACCAGCTTCACTAGGACCAATGATTTGCGCGTCATTCAATGATTTCACTAAATGATACTTTATTTCCGTAGCTGCACGTTTTACAACAGCATCACTTCTGGATTGTACAACAATTGCGAGAAGATGGCAATATGGAGGATAATTGGCCAATTTACGATAGGCCATCTCCTTCTCATAGAAGTGTGCATAATCATGCTTAGCTGCTAATGCGATAGCATAATGATCAGGGTTATATGTCTGAATGACAACACTGCCGCTCTTCTCTCCACGCCCACTTCTGCCTGCGACCTGAGTAAGCAACTGGAACGTACGTTCACTCGCGCGATAATCAGGCAATGTCAAAGTCAGATCAGCAGAAAGCACACCGACAAATGTAACATTCTCAAAATCCAGTCCTTTGGCAATCATCTGTGTTCCGACAAGAATATTTGCTTCTTTATTGCGAAACGCTTTTAAAAGCTTAGTGTGACTGTTCTTGTTTCTCGTTGTATCATAATCAAAGCGCATCACTTTAGCATTAACAATATGTGATTGAATATACTCTTCAATACGCTGTGTCCCATATCCAATCTTTTTTAAATGCGTAGAATGACAGGAAGGACATTCTCTTGGTACACTCATACTAAAATCACAGTAATGACATTTTAATCGATCTTCATTTTTATGATAAGTCAAGGTAACATCACAGTGAGGACATTTCACAACTTCCTGGCAATCCGTACATTTTATAAATGAAGCATACCCTCTTTTATTTAATAAAAGTATCGCCTGTTCACCTCTATCAATTGTTTCCTGAAGTCTTGACTTCATCATTTGTGACATATAGCCATAGTTGCCCGCTTTTGTCTCCTCTTCCATATTGACAATATCCACATGAGGAAGAGGCTTCTTATTGATACGTTCAGGAAGTTCAAAGAGATGATAGAATCCTGCTTTCGCTCTTGCATAGCTTTCTACTAGCGGCGTTGCACTTCCTAATACAATACGGCATTTATGAGTTCTTGCACGCATCTTAGCCACCTGAAGGGTTGCATAACGTGGCGTATTTTCCTGCTTATAGCTTGAATCATGTTCTTCATCCATTATGATAAGACCAATATCTTCCAATGGCGCAAAGATTGCAGAACGAGCTCCCACCACAATGCGTACTTCTTTTCTTGTGATTCGTCGATATTCATCATATTTCTCTCCTGCTGACAGACGGGAGTGAAGAATAGCAACCTGATTGCCAAAGCGTGATTTGAATATCTTGACCATCATCGGTGTCAGGGATATTTCAGGAACAAGCATAATGACATTTTTTCCCTGTTCAAGAATATGTCTCGTCAGATCAATATAGACTTCTGTCTTCCCTGATCCTGTTACCCCATGAATAAGAGAAATGCTTTCTTCTTTTGTAGCAAGTATGCCTTCTACCACTTTCTTTTGTGAATCAGTCAATAAGACTTCAGAAGAATCCGCATTTTCAACTTCTGGTGTTCTTAATATTTCCTGATCATAGATTTCTATGAGTCCCTGTTCTTCAAGTTTAGAAATCAATGCACGAGAATAAGGGACATCATGAAGAAAGAAATCTTTTGATTTTAACATCTCTAAACACTCATTCTGTTTACTCGTCTTCGCCTTTTCATCACTGATGACACGAATTGCTTTCAATGTCTTAATAGCAACCCGCTTCACGCTTTTTGGTTTCAGATTTCCTGGCAGCATGACCTGAAGACAGGATATCAATGGTGAGAGTGTTGCTTTTGAAAGACTCTTGGCAAGACTTAATAATTCTTCATTTAAGATAGGTTCTTCATCTATTAGTTCATTAATATAAGCAAGTCTAAAGCCATATTCGATTTCTAGCTCTTCTTTTGTCTTTGATGTATATTCAACATTTAAAATGTATCCCACAATACGTTGATGATTAAAGAAGATGGACACACGTACACCTGCTTTAACTGGTTTTTTTGATAAGTAAGTAAAACTACGATCAAGAGCATGTGAAGAATGCTCTACTAACACATGTGCAATATACATGCTACCACCTCCATTGTTATTATCATATCACATATGGATTTCAAACAAAAAGCAGCACTTAGTGCTGCGCAATGTTTTCTTTAATGATTTCAGCAATTTCGCTAGCTGCCTGTTCTACAGTATTATTGACAACTACATGTTTGTAATTATCTTTAGTAGCAATTTCCTTGGCTGCTTTATTTAAACGTTCCTGAACAATATTCTCTTCTTCAGTACGTCTTCCACGAATTCTTTTTTCAAGTTCTTCCATTGTTGGAGGAACAAGGAAAATGGTTAATGCATCTGGAGCTTTATCCATAACCTGAAGTGCACCCTGTACTTCAATTTCAAGAAGAACATTTTTCCCTTCGCTTAATAGCTGATCGACATAAGCTTTAGGTGTCCCATAATAATTGCCAACGAACTGTGCATGTTCAAGCAATCCACCTTCTTCAATCTTCTTTTCAAACTCTTCTTTTGTAACGAAGAAATATTCTCTTCCATTTTTTTCTCCTGGTCTAGGTGAACGTGTTGTCATGGAAATAGAATATGCAAGATTCAATGTAGCATCTTCAAACAGCTTTTCTCTTACCGTTCCTTTTCCAACACCGCTAGGACCGCTAAGAATAATCAATAATCCTTTTTTCATGTTAACTCTCCTCTTAATTAGGTCTATATTATATTTTCTAAGGGATGATGTCAAACATTTTCAAGTATGTTATACTATTTTTTGGGTGATTAAAAATGGCTTTTGATGGAATTGTTCTTTCACGTGTTGTAAAAGCCTTAAATAAACGTATTGCAACTGGAAGAATATCAAAAATATATACTATATCTCAAAACGAGCTTTTGATGAATGTCAGAGCTCATAACAAGAATCAAAAACTGCTTGTATCCATCCATCCAATGTACGCGAGAGTACAGCTTACAGACTTAAACTATCCTACTCCGGATAGTCCTAATGCATTGACAATGTTAATGCGAAAACATATGGATGGTGCATTTATTGCAGACATTGAACAAGTCGGTCTAGACCGTATCTTAAAGTTAACTTTAAAAGGACGCAATGACTTCAAGGATGAAGTGACATACTATGCTTATATTGAAATTATGGGGAAATACTCCAACTTCATTTTAACGTATGAAAACAATAAGATCATTGAATGTTTAAAACGTGTCTCTCCAAGTGAATCTTCACGTATCCTGCAGCCTGGTATTATCTATGAATACCCTCCTCTACTTGAAAAGAAGAATCCTTTCGTAGATTTCTATACACCAACTGATCAGCTGGTAAAGACATATGCAGGCTTTGGAAAAGATCTTGCCAATGAAGTTAAACATCGTATGCATCTTGGCATGATGTTTGATACAATCATGAATGACATCAAAGAAAGCGATAAACTTTATATTGTGCATCATAACAATAAAGACTACTATCATATTCTCCCTTTAACTAACTTAAGTGAGGACTATGAAGTCTATGATCTATTTGAAGGATTGGATGTCTTCTATGATAAAAGAGATCAGAAAGACCGCATTAAGCAGCAGACCAATGATTTATCACGATTTATTCGTAATGAATATACAAAGAATGTCAATAAGCTCAAGAAGCTTGAGATGACACTCTTTGATTCACAGAACAGTGATGACTTACGTATTAAAGGTGATCTTCTTTATGCTTCCTTGCATCTTATTAAAAAAGGAATGAAGGAAGTCACTGTAGATAACTACTATGATGGAACAAAAATGACGATTCCTCTAGATGAACGTTATGACGGTAAAACCAATGCCAATAGATACTACAATAAATATCAGAAGGCTAAGAATTCCTTGAAAGTATTGCAGGAACAGATTGACCTTACTAAAGAAGAAATCAATTATTTCGATCGTATGATGACGCTTATTGAAAATGCGGATTATTATGATGCCATGGAAATGAAAGAGGAATTGGAAAATCTTGGCTATCTTAAAAAGAAGATGTCTAAGTCAATCAGAAAGAAGAAAAAGCATCCTCATTATCAGACACTTAAAACAAAGGATGATGTTCTTTTCTATGTAGGCAAGAACAATATTCAAAATGATTATGTCACATTCAAGAAAGCGAAGAAGACGGACTACTGGTTCCATGTCAAAAATATGCCTGGTTCTCATGTCATTGTACATAGTGATAATCTTGATGAATATACTATTCGTTTAGCAGCTGGTGTAGCTGCCTACTACTCAAAAGGTAAAGACAGTTCAAGCGTACCGGTTAACTATACACAGGTTAAGACTTTAAAGAAACCTGGTGGCAATAAGCCTGGTCTTGTCTTGCTTGGACATTATAAGACTATCTATATTGATCCTGATTCTTCTGTACTTAAAGAATTAGAGAAAGTTGAGGAAAGATAATGAAATTATTGCCTTGGTCAATGAACAATGATTTATTTGAAGGATATACTGTTGCTGGATATCAGGATGGAAAACTCTTTGATATGCAGTTTCATGATGACAATGATGAAGAGATCATCGCCAATAGAAAACGTTTGGCAGAAGCTTTACACACCGATTTAAAGCATATGGTTGCACCAATGCAAAGACATACTACGAATTTTCTAAAAGTCAGTCTTAAAGATGGCGGTCGTGGTATTACCTCCCTTGATGATGCCTTCGAGCCAATTGATGCCACTTATACTAGAGATACAGATCTTCTGCTTTATACATTCCATGCAGATTGCTGTCCGGTGCTTCTTTACCATGAATCGCATCTTGTAGCAGCTATTCATTCCGGATGGAAAGGTACTGTTACACAGATTGTGTCAAAGGTTGTCTCTTATCTTATTGCCAATGAAAACTGCAATCCTGAAGGATTTTATGCTTATATTGGTCCTTCTCTTGAGATGAGAAATTTTGAAGCGATGGATGATATTATTGATCAGGTAAAGAAGATGGATTTTGATACATCTTCTTTCTACAAGAAGATTGATGATAAGCACTATCTTCTTGACAGCAAGTCCCTCATCCTTCAGCAATTATTGAATCTTGGTGTACCTAGAGACCATATCGAAGTTTCACCATACTGTACGACTGAACATGAAGATCTATTCTTCAGCTATCGAAAAACAAAGACAGCCTGTCGTAATATATCAATCATTAGACTTAAGAAGTAAAAAGAGGCTGTAACGAAATGATTTAAGCATTTCGTTACGTCTCTCTTTTTTACATTAAAATTACCAAGTCATGCATGATGGATTCTCAGCCTTTCCATCATGTCCTTTTTGTAAAGA
>NZ_JAGBIX010000082.1:0-6735 GCF_017934775.1 Kandleria sp.
ATCAAATTCCCCGAGACTTTGCAGTCGGCGATAGAGTTCCTCCGTCATGATCAAAACGCCGATTTCTTTTGCTTTCCATTCGGCGCTGCCTGACGGCGGGTTTTTAGCACGCCCCTGTAATGCCTTTTCGTCATAGCACAGTCTTCTGCGCCCAGAAGGGGACTCCTTTGCGCAGTCGCAGAAAATTAGCTTTCCCGTCTTTTCATCATAGCCGATGGTATCCGGTTCTCCGCCGCTCTCCTCCATCCTTCTCAAAACATCCATGGAGCCCGGATGCTCAAGCAAACGTTTCTCCACGTCAAGCCAACTCAATTCCATATGAAGATTCATATTATCCTGAAACCTCGCTTTTAATATTTCTAACATGGTTTACCCCTCCAATCCCCGATTTGACATGCTTCAAGCAATCGACACTACAACAATGACATTTGTTTTACTATCAATGTATTGTCCTTCGCAAAAAGTATAGAGTTCCTTATATGTTTTTAAATCATCGAATTTTAAATCTGCAAAATCAACGTATATTATATTTGTATCTTCGTTTGTGCGTATCAGTTCCATATATACTCGCACCAACTCAGCTTTCCAGAACGTCTCAATCCTGTTATTATCTTTATATCAGGAGTATCCTTTAATTGAATGAGTCTATTCAAATAATTTTTTCTTTCAATAATCTTCATATAGACCCACTTTCAAAACTTCAATTTCTTTTCACTTTTGAAAACATTGTATCATCCACTTTTAAAACTTACAATATTTTCCTTTTTCGAAAATACAAAAAGAGCAGCTACCTCGATTTGAGATAACTGCTATGTAACGTTCAATATTCAATTAGGGCGAGAATTTGTGCGATTAACTTCAGATATTATGCACCAACTCCCTGGCTGATGGAGTGTTTTACTGAAACATAAAATATTCCACATCCTTAGTATACTTATTCCAATCAAACAGAATGATATTTGATATTTGTACAATTTCCTAACTCATTAAAACTAAATTCCACAATCCATGGCATTAGAAATCTTATATTTTCAAAATCATCATAACCAAAAGATTTATCATAAAAATTTATGATGGCGCTTAATGCTGTACCATGACTTCCAACTACTATATTTTTCCCTGAATACTGCTCCAGAACATTATTAAGCGCAGATATATTTCTATCCTGAACTTCTTTAAGACACTCTCCATCTGATAACTTGAAAGAAAAATCGCTCCATTGCTTTTGAGAAAAAGAAGTAAAATCTTCTATCCAACCACTATCGACCTTTCTTTCTTTAAAATCTTCAACTATCTTAACAACCATTCCATTTTTATCTGCAAAATCCTTAACTGTATCAACAGCTCTCTTATATGGGCTTGAAATAACTATATCTATATTTTTATCAGCTAAAAACGCTGTAACTTTTTTCCTATCTTCCATTCCACGAGGACTCAACTCACGAATTCTGTCATCATGATTTTCATAATTGGGCTCTGCATGCCTTACAAAAAATACTTTTGTCATTTTATCACCTTAGTAATTTATGCTGGAATATAATTTACCTCTAAAAATTCCGATTTGTTAATTTAAATTACCTTATAAGCTTATCACATCTCATATTTTAAAAAAAGAAGATATTTTTAAAAAATTAAGGTTATAAGCTTATAGGTTAAATTAATCCAGCAATTCTTTGCTTAATAACCCAGAAAACATCTTCTTTATCCTTAGTAGAAAGCTGGTCATATAACCTACATAAGGAAATGTATCGATTGCAAAGAATTTGCTCTTCACTCTCCTCTGCGTAGGATTCTAATAATAATTCTCGAACATCTACCTTATAGAGTTTTACAAAATAAAGTCGAAGTAAAATAAAAACAGAGAGCCAATAATAACTCTCTGTTTTATTATTAATGATTTCTAGAAAAATTATTTACCTAATTTTTCTTTAACAGCAGCCTGAGCAGCAGCTAATCTTGCAAGAGGTACACGGAATGGTGAGCAAGATACATAGCTTAATCCTACCTTATGGCAGAATTCAACTGTCTTAGGATCTCCACCATGTTCACCACAGATACCTAACTTGATATCTGGACGAGTAGCTCTACCTTTTTCTGCAGCTAATTTAACTAACTGTCCAACACCATCTACATCGATAGTAGCAAATGGATCATGTTCATAGATATTGTTGCTATAGTAATCCTGTAAGAACTTACCAGCATCATCTCTAGAGAAGCCGAATGTCATCTGAGTTAAGTCATTTGTACCAAATGAGAAGAATTCTGCTTCAGTCGCAATCTTATCTGCAGTTAATGCAGCTCTTGGGATTTCGATCATTGTACCAACATGGTATTTCATGTCTAATCCGCTTTCAGCGATTAATTCGTCAGCTACTTTTACAACTGTCTTCTTAACGAATGCTAATTCTTTCACTTCTCCTACTAAAGGAATCATGATTTCAGGTGTAATTAATGTACCAGTTTCTTTAGATACATTGATTGCAGCTTCAATGACAGCTCTTGTCTGCATAGCAGCAATTTCTGGATATGTTACAGCTAGACGACATCCACGATGACCCATCATTGGGTTGAATTCTTTTAATGATTCAACACGTGCTTTTAATGCTTCAAAGCTCATTCCTAATGATTCAGCCAATGGTTTGATTTCTTCATCAGTATGAGGAAGGAATTCATGAAGTGGTGGATCCAAGAAACGGATTGTTACTCCATATTTACCCATTGTTCTATATAACTCTTCAAAGTCTTCTCTCTGATATGGAAGAATCTTTCCTAATGCTTCTTCACGTGCTTCAACTGTTTCAGCAGTAATCATACGACGGAAGTTGAAGATTCTTTCTTCATCGAAGAACATATGTTCTGTACGACATAAACCAATACCTTCAGCGCCAAATTCAACTGCCTGTTTAGCATCTCTTGGGTTATCAGCATTAGTTCTAACTTTTAATGTTCTAGCAGCATCTGCCCATTCCATGAATGTAGCGAAGTTACCACCAATTTCAGGTGCAACTGTCTTGATCTGTTCAGCGAATACTTCACCAGTAGAACCGTTTAATGATAAGTAATCACCTTCAGTTAAAGTTCTACCATCAGGTAATACTAAAGTCTTAGCCTCTTCATCTACTTTTAAGACACCACATCCAGATACACAGCAAGTACCCATACCACGTGCAACTACGGCTGCATGTGAAGTCATACCACCACGTACTGTTAAGATACCATGTGCTAATACCATACCTTCGATATCTTCTGGAGATGTTTCATTACGAACAAGGATCATATCCTGTACACCATTTTCATGTGCTTCCATAACATCTTCAGCAGTGAAGTATACATGACCTGTAGCAGCACCTGGTGATGCAGCTAAACCTACAGCAACAGATTTTGCAGCTTTGTATGCATCATTATCGAAGTTTGGATGTAATAACTGATCTAATGCTTTAGGATCAACCATTAATAATGCTTCATCCTTAGTGATCATTCCTTCTTCTACCATTTCAACAGCAATTCTTAATGCTGCCTGAGCAGTTCTCTTACCATTACGAGTCTGTAACATGAATAATTTACCATCTTCAATAGTAAATTCCATATCCTGCATATCTTTGTAATGTTCTTCCAAAGTATCACAGATCTTGCAGAACTGATCATAACATTCTGGCATCTGATCTTTTAATGTATCAATTGGGTTAGGTGTTCTGATACCAGCAACAACGTCTTCACCCTGAGCATTCATTAAATATTCACCATATAATTTGTTTTCACCTGTAGCAGGGTTACGAGTAAAGGCAACACCTGTACCAGAAGTTTCTGAACGGTTACCATAAACCATCTGCTGAACGTTTACAGCTGTACCCCAAGAACCAGGGATATCATTTAAACGACGGTAAGTAATCGCACGATCATTATTCCATGAACCAAATACGGCACCAACAGCACCCATTAACTGTTCAATTGGATCTTGTGGGAAATCAGTTCCTGCATGTTTCTTATAAGCATCTTTGTATGCAGCAACAACTTCTTTTAAATCTTCTGCTGTTAAATCAACATCTAATTCAACGCCTTTTTCTTCTTTAATAGCATCAAATCTATGTTCAAAGTCTGATTTAGGGAATCCCATTACTACATCAGCGAACATCTGAATGAAACGACGATATGAATCATAAACGAATCTTTCATTTCCTGTATCAGTTGCAAACTGAGCAGCAACTTCATCATTTAAACCTAAGTTTAATACTGTATCCATCATACCTGGCATTGATTCACGTGCACCAGAACGAACAGATACTAATAGTGGATTTTTAGGATCTCCGAATGTTCTTCCTGTAATTTTTTCTAGGGCTTTTAAGTTTTCTATAATTTCAGACTTTAAGTCATCCCCCATTTTAGCGCCATCATCATAATATTTTGTACAAGCTTCAGTTGACACTGTGAATCCCTGAGGCACTGGGAGACCGATTCCAGTCATTTCAGCTAAGTTTGCACCTTTACCACCTAATAGTTCTTTTTTCTTAGCTAGTGGCATTTCTAAGGCTGCACCTTCTTTAAAAAGATATACATATTTTTTCATTACAACATTCCTCCTGTTTGACCTTACTTTGTCATTATACAATATAAAAGCCCTTACATTCAACCTAAATTTAGTGAATTTATAAAGCGCCCCCATTTTTTGCCGTTATATAGGCATTTTTTGAATGCGGTTTCTTTTTATTTTTATATGAAACCATAAAAAAATCACTCCGTTAAGAGTGATTATTAAACAATATTATTTTGCATCAGCAATTTCAATATTTACTTTTCTACCAGCAATCTTCTTGTTAGTACAATGGTTAAGAATAGTCTGTGTAACATTCTTATCCACATTAACAAAACTGAATTTTCTCTTGATTGTAATTTCTCCGATTGCCTTCTTGTCAATCTTACCTACTTCAATAAGGAACTCAAGCATCTTGCTCTTATTGACCTTATCAGCTTTACCTCTATTGAAGAATAAACGATCATATGAATCAGAACGTTCTGCTTTAAGATCTTCTGATGAATAATCATAGCCTACTCTTGTATCAAAGTTCATCTTTAATAAAGCAGCCAATACATCATCTTTCATATGCTTAGGAATTTCTTTTACAACATCGAAATATTCAGCATGCTTGTTTTCATCCATGACTTTTTGTACATCAAAGAGAAGTTCTTTGATCTTCTGGTTGAAGATATCATCAAGTGAAGGAATTTCCAATTCTTCAAAATGAGAATTTGTCTTTCTTTCAATCTTTCTTAAGAAACGTACTTCTCTTGAAGTAATGATAGAATAAGCTTCCCCTTTATTTCCGGCTCTTCCTGTTCTACCAATACGATGAACATAAAGTTCATCTTCCTGAGGCAATTCATAGTTGATAACATGTGAAACAGTTTCAACATCAATACCTCTTGCCGCAACGTCAGTTGCAATAAGGAACTGTGTCTTGCCTTCCTTAAAACGTCTCAATGTATGCATACGGGCATTCTGTGTCATATCACCATGCATCGCTTCTACATTATAAGCGTGTTTTTGAAGTTCCATTGTGATTTCATCAACGCTTCTTTTTGTCTTACAGAAAATAATGACTGACTGCATTTCCATAGAATCAAGGATTCTACATAATACTTCAAATTTCTGGTTGTGTTTTACAACATAGAAATACTGTTTAACATTGTTTGAAGTCTGCTGCTTTTCTTTAATACGAATATGAAGATAATCATTCTTCATGTAAGAAGATGCTATCTTCTTAATGCCATCAGGCATTGTCGCAGAGAAAAGAATTGTCTGTCTTTCTTCAGGGATTGTTTCCATAATTGTTTCAATATCTTCTACGAATCCCATGTTTAACATTTCATCTGCTTCATCAAGAACAAAGTATTTTACCTGTGATAAAGATAAAACCTTTCTTCTCATTAAATCCATAACACGTCCTGGTGTCCCAATGACGATATCTTTCCCACGCTTAATATCACGAATCTGTCTTTCGATTTCGCTTCCGCCATATACGCATGTGAAACTTAAATCAGTGAATCGTCCAATCTTCTTGAACTCATCATAAATCTGTTTTGCAAGCTCTCTTGTTGGCGATAAGATAATGGCTTGCACATATCCTGTATGCTCCATCATTGACAATAGTGAACCACCAAATGCCAATGTTTTACCTGTTCCTGTCTGAGCCTGTCCAATAATGTCGCGTCCCTTAATGATCTCAGGAATACTCTTCTCCTGAATCTTACTTGGGCTCTCAAACCCCATTTCATCAATAGCTTTTAATACAGCTTCTGATAAGGGTAATTCTTTAAAATTTACTTTACTCATTTTAACCTCTTTCTTTGTAGCCTTTTGACTTTAACATGAATACACATAATAAACAAGTCTATTTTCATAAAAAACAAAAAAATTGGATAATAGAAATCAAGTAAAAATTTTAAAAAATTATCAGTAATTTTTCATGGCTTTTATTGCACGCTGAAAACCCCTGAAGAAAAAGCGCTTTTTTTCAGGGGAGTTTAGGTGTATAATCTTGTTGTTATTTGTTGTACTGGTATAACTCACCAGTTTTGCACATGCTATAAATTATTCGTACTAATTTACTGGCACATGCAGTCTTTGCAGCTTTCGAACACATCGGGTTTGATTGCTGCTTTTTCTTTATATAGAAATCCTTAATACTATTATCATCTCTTTTAAGCCTTATAGAACACGTTACAGCCAGATATAATAAA
>NZ_JAGBIX010000083.1:0-11371 GCF_017934775.1 Kandleria sp.
AAACAGTATCAGGAATCTTGCCAAGGAGATTCAAAGCCTGAAAATACTGAGAGAACTTAAAATTTTGTTTAGAAAAAGATTCAATAGAATTAATTAAATGTGTTATACTTTCCATGATGAAACATCCTTTCGTGATATTTTTTGTTCGCGCTAAAAGTATAACACAGGAGGTTTCATCTTTTTTAGTTAAATACGAAAAAAGATGATTACTAAGATATACTCAGTAATCATTTTACTGTTTATATAGATAAAATTGAGGGTAGTGTATTAGTGCTATGTGATATAGATTTTTGACACTACCTATCGAAAAGTGGGGTAACAATTATGAAATATGCTTTCGTAACAGATTTTCATAGTGATTCGAAGATTAAACGCGATGTCTTAAAAGATGCAGTGGGGAACGAAAATGTCTACGAAAATAATGAAGGCTTCAATGTACTAGTTAAGAAACTTGAGCAGAATGATACAGTATTGCTTTTCAACATTCAGGATCTTTCTATTACATGGGAAGGATTTGTAGAAAGATGGAAACAGCTTTTATCAAGAGGGGTTTATATCGAAGTATTTGTGGATGGTGAATCTGACGCCGAAACACGTATCTACAATAAGGAATTAGCTGAAGTTGACTACATTGAAGTAGGATATAATCTAAACCTTTTCTATCTTAACCAGAAGAAAATTACTGGTATGAGAAAGGCTCAGGAAAAGGGTACAAGATTCGGTAGAAAGAAAGTTAAGAATCCAGATAATTTTGTTGAATATTATCATAAATGGAAAAATAGAGAATTAACTGTAAAACAGGCTGCTGAACATATTGGAATGAATGTTTCAACATTCTTTAGACATTGCAAAGACTATGAGAAACAATTACAGGGATAGATTATTCTTAATTGAATAATCTATTTTTTCTTTTCACATAAATCCATATTTGATAGAATGAGTAAGTAAAAAAGAAGGGGGAAATAGTGTGTATATACCATCAAAAGAACAAATGGATGAAGCTATTGCTCGCCTTGATCTATTAGGACTATCAAATCAATTTTTGCTTGAAGGTCAATATCAGATTTCTTCTCATCAGGAACTTTTTCTTATAGAAGATAATGAAATCATCGAAATGATTCGTCAATTTGAAAAAGCCAACCGCAGTTATGTATACCATACAATAGCTTATGATACATCGGAAGGCACATATATTGTCTGTCTTCATGTCTCACCACAATCTTCACACTGGAAAGAGGAGAGAAGACAGCTGATGAAACAGAAGGCCATTGCCTTTTGTTTCTTAGCAGATCAACTGAATCATAATGGCATGTTTGATCTTTCTCTAGATGAACATCTAGAAGTAAGGAAGATGCGTCCTCTTACACAGGAATCATTGTTTGTACATCTTGTTTTAGGAAAAGGAAAAGCTAATATTGGTTATGATGATACAATCAGCCATCATCAATTAAGTGTATTTCTTGTAAAAACATTGACGAAGATTATGGAGGGTCATAAGAAAGAACGTGTCATTGATGCACTTGTCAATCTTGTGGCAGATGCTATGCATATACGTATGGCTAAACAGACGGGAATTAGAAGAATGATGTATCGGCTTCATTATGATCGAGACAAGATCAATATTAGAGTTGTAGAAAGTGAAGGAGAATATCATTTTGTCTCTGACATAGAACCGCATTTCTATGATTACTATATTGCAATCGCAATAATATGTGGAAGAATCTTAAGTGAAGAAGAGACACAAGTTGTCATCAAGTCTTCCTTAGCAACATTTTTTGAATTATATAAAAAAGGAGCGACTGAGTAAGTCGCTTCTTTTTATAGATAATGATATTCAAATTCTAATGGGGCATTTACAAATGTATCTGCAGCTTCTTTTGCTTTTGGAAGATCCATGTAAGTATAGTTTCCACATTCTTCCATCTTAGCACCTGGAATGTCTTCATTCCATTCAGCGATTTTTTTCATCATGTCCATGATGACTGGGACAGTTGCAAGCATATCTAGGTCTCTTGTAATAAGATAGAAGCCTGTCATGCATCCCATAGGGCCAAAGTAAATAATCTTATTCTTGAAATTTGAATTTCTTAAAAGTGTAGCACCAATATGTTCAATAGCATGTGCTGCCTTAGGATCTAATGCTGGTTCATTGTTTGGTTCAGTCATTCTGATATCCCATGTATAAAGATCTCCATCTTTACGTGAAAGATAGATACCCTTCTTAAGCTTTGTGTGATCAACGCTAAAACTTGTAATTCTATCCATTTTTTCTTCACCTCGTCGGTATTTTATCACTATATGGCAGTTATGTCATCAAGTAATATTCACTATGTGATATAATAAAAAAGAAAGGAGTGAGATTATGAAAGAATGCCCATCTTGTCATAAATTACTAGAGGATACAGATTGCTTTTGTAGTTATTGTGGCTGTCGTCTTGATAGTATACCCTATAAAGAAAAAGAACCACAGTATCAAGGAAATTATAGTGCTTACAGGCAATCTAGTGAAGATATGCCTTCTTTAGGTTATGCCCTGTTAGGTTTCTTTCTTCCAGTGATTGCTCTTTTTGTCTATTCTAAACAAAAAGATAATTACCCAACAAGAGCCGCTTCACTTTTGCATGGTGCTTTTGTGAAGCTGGTTCTATGGGTAATTATCTTATTCAAATAGAACGATTTGACCTTGTTCTTTTGTTTTAGCAATATCAATAAGACGCTGATTTGAAGATCCTCTAAAGCGAAGCTTAGCATCTTTTTTGGCAAGGATGAACATGCCATCTACCAATACATCTACATAATCGAGGATGTTTTCTTCAAATTGACAAATCTCCTCATATAAGAAAGAAGAATATAGCCAGACAGTTTTACCTGGACATTCTTCTTTTATTCTTTTTAAAAGCTTTAATACATCTTCTCTGTTCTCTTTTTCCATTGGTTCTCCACCAAGTAAAGTAAATCCAGCAATATGTGGCTTATTGATTAATGTGATAAGCGCATCTTCCTCTTTCTTTGTAAAAGCCTTTCCGCCTTTAAAATCCCATGTTTCCTCATTGAAACATCCTGGACAATGTCTATGGCACCCTTGTGTGTAGAGTGAAACACGAATACCAGGCCCATTTGCAATATCTATTTCTCTGATTTGTGCATATCTCATTATATATCTCTCCTTTGAGTAATTTTCATTGATTATTTTTGTCTGCTGTTATTATAGCACGACTTCACTTTATAATATGCGATATTTTACAGTCTGTTAATTGAGATGCTTAAAAAATACAATATTGGGGTAAATTTCAAATATATTTATTTTAAAAATCTTTGGGATATTGTCTGATTGTGTTATTTATTAAAAATAAGTATAAAAAATGAGGTTGGTTGACAACTTCTTTTTTTTAACCTCATCCATCATCAAATTTTCGTTTTATAATAGTATGTCTATCATCGATTATTTCCTTGGAAATGACTTTTTTAAAAAAATTTAAAGTGTATAATAAAGGATGAAATATTAATGTAAACGTATACACTCGCAACTTTTAAGCCATTTTGACAGTTATTTGTATAAGATGTGTATCAAATTTTTATACACAAGGAAGAAAATCCATTTAAAAATCGTGAAATGTGTATAAAAAATGACTATTTCACACATTTGAGACAAGCGATTGACTCGATTATCATAGAAGGCGGATAGAGAAGTTGCGGCAAGGAGGCAACGATGAAAAACAAACAAAAAGTTTATGAATTTTTACTACATTATAGTGAGGAATTCACAGAAGCGCCCAAGCTGGATACAACGTTTCTATCAGCACAACTACATATGCAACGTTCTAATGTCTCAGCGTTATTAAATACGCTTGTCGCGGAAGGAAAGGTTAAAAAGTATAAAGGGCGACCTGTTCTTTATCAGATTATTATTAATCAAGATGAAGCATTCACTCATCTTTATGGTAGTGAAACCTTCTTAAAAGAACCAATTGAAACAATGAAAGCAGCATTGCACTTTCCCGATGACGTAAAAAAGATCTTGATCGTTGCCACAAGTGGCAGCGGAACAAGTGCTTTTGCACGAGAGGCATGTACGTACGCCTATGTAAATAGAATGGTCAGTCGGGATGAGGTCGTAGAGATCGACCTGAGTGAGGATTCTAAAGACAATTTCATAGACAAAGAAGGATTTTATCTGATCAAGAATGCCCAAAAGCTTACTCGTGTACAAAGAGAAAAATGCTTGCATACACTTAAGGGGATCGTCATTTTTCAAGTTGATCGTGATGAGGATGTTAGCTTATTTGATGAAGTGCGTTTCGTTATTCATTTACCCTCACTCAATAGTCTGACTTTAGAGGATCGTTATGGTTTAATCGAGTATTTCTTTCTAGATGAATCAAAGCGCCTTGATGATCGTATTATTGTTAATGTAGGTCTCATGCAATGCTTACTTATTTATCCTTGTGTAGATGGGATAAAGGAAATGAAAAGAGAAATCGCTAAGGGAATCGCCAATGCCTATCGACGTGAGAAAAATCATACACTTACCTTAGAGTTAAGTGATTTTAGTCCCAATGTTCGTAAAGGGTTACTCAATATGAAGAATCGTCAGGATGTGATGGAATTTATTGCTCACACAGCCTTATTCATTTTCGATCATGAGACGACTTTACAAACAAGAGAAAAGGATATTGAGGCGGATCTCTATCAGATCACGTACAAGAAGCGATTGCCTTTGATTCATACCATTAATACGGTTGGAGTGAAACACTTAGGTGATAGTGTTCGTGATTATGTGCATGATCTTTATACTTTGTATGATCAATCTGGTGAAAATCAGCTGATGAATAATGGGTTACGTCAGGAAGTTATCCAATTTTTCAAAGAAGCTGGAGAAACACTTCATCGTAGTTTTACTCATGATTATATCTTTGGTGTAGCGATGCATTTACAGGATACAGTTTTGATGGCTTCAACACAGATGCAAATTGATAATACGACCATGATGGATATCATTGAAACCTATAATCAGGAGTATCTCTTGAGTCGTAAGTTTATTCGTCATGTTGAAGAGGATCTGCAAAAGAAGCTCAGTCTTGATGAAAGTCTGTTCTTCACTTTATTCTTGAGTGTGATGAGCAGTGAGAAATTGGGTGACCAGGTTGTTAACCTGGTAGCTATGCACGGGCAGGGGGCAAGTGCAATTGCTTCAGTGGTCAGTCATCTGATGCCAAAGTGTCATCTTTATGCCTTTGATATGCCACTTGATGAAAATATCAACGAAGTATATGAGCGTTTGAAGGCTTTAATTGTTTCTATTGATCAAGGCAAAGGTGTCCATGTGATTTATGATATGGGCTCGATCAATGTGATGCTTAGCAGTATTAGCGAAGAGACACATATTCGTATCAGTACTTTAGAGGTGCCGATTTCTTTACTTCTGATGAGTGCAATTAAGCTTGCAGATCAAGGTTATACCCTTGAAGTGATTCATAATAGATTGCTTGATTATGCCTCAACAAGTCAGGTAGTGAAAAATGTCAACGAAAAGTTTATTGTTGCTTTTTCAAAAAGTCAGGAACATAAGAGTGAAGAGATTAAGAATCGTCTTGAAGTATTGGATGGAGCTGATGGTTATAAGATCTACCACTTTGAAGCAGATGATACAAAATCATTTGTCAAACAGCTTGATTTCCTTCTGATGGTAGGTAACCTAGCGGCGATTGTTGGAACATTCGATCCTGCTTTCTTCAATGTTCGCTATATTGATGAAAAAAGGATTGATCAGGTCTCAAGTATATCTGAATTACTAGAAGAAAAAGAGGAATATTTTGATATTCTAGGCTACTTGGAATCACAGTTTGAAGCTTTTGATCGTCAAGATCTTGAAGCAACAATTGTTCCTTTTATGAATGATTATGAGCGAATCTTAAATATTCATCTTGATGAAGACGACTATGTTGGCTTAATGGTCCACATGGCCTGCCTCATCGATCGTTTGATGAAAAATAAGACGCCAAATGTCAATTTTGATTCTGATAAAATCATTGTGAAATACCCACAGGAAACGCGCGAGTTAACCAAGTCTTTAGAACCTATTGAAAAATATTTCCATATCTCATTTTTAAAAGGAGATGTGGCAACACTGATCAGTATTGTCAAGAGGTAAAGGAGAATAATTATGACAAAAGAAGAAGCAACCATGGTTGGTTTTGAAATCGTTGCGTATTCAGGGGATGCGCGTACTAAATTACTGTTGGCTTTACAGGAAGCTAAAAAAGGAAATTTTGATAAGTGTGAATCACTTATTAATGAAGCCAATGACTGTCTAGTGGATGCTCACAAATCTCAGACTGAATTACTTCAGGAAGAAGCCCGTGGAGACGGTGTAGAAGTTGGTTTTATTACTGTACATGCACAAGATCATTTGATGACAACGATGCTTTTAAAAGATGTTATGGATACCTTGGTAGATATTTATAGAAAGTAGGGGATGTATATGGATACAATTATTGGAACAATTGAAAAAGGAAAACCATTCTTTGATGCATTAGCACGTAATCGCTATTTGAAAGCCATTCGTGATGGCTTCCTCTCAGCGATGCCGATTATTATCTTTTCATCAATTTTCTTATTAGTGGCTTATGTCCCAAATATTTGGGGTTATAACTGGCCTAAATCAATTGAAGAAATTTTAATGAAGCCTTATAACTATTCGATGGGAATCTTAGCTTTAGTTGTTGCGGCTACTACAGCCAAACATTTCACAGATGCTCTTAATCGTGATATGCCAAAAAACAATCAGCTAAACTTCATCTCGACAATGGCTGCTTCAATGATCGGTTTCTTATTATTATCAAGTGATGCCATTTCAACTAAAGCTGGTGATGCAGGTTTTGGTAATGCTTTACTTGGTTCTAAGGGATTATTAACAGCATTTATTGCAGCCTTCGTTGTAGGTGGTATTTATAAGTTCTTTGTTTCTAGAAATATTACAATCAAGTTACCAGAACAGGTACCTCCAAATATCTCTCAGACTTTTAAGGATGTTATTCCTTTCTCAGTCGCAATTGTCTTCTTCTGGTTATTTGATTTAGGATTTAGAAATGTATTTGGTTATTGCTTTGCTCAAGGTGTTATTAATGTCTTCCAGCCATTATTTGGTGCTGCTGATGGTTATGTTGGTTTAGCTATTATTTATGGAGCTATGTCACTTTTCTGGTTTGTAGGTGTTCATGGTCCTTCTATCGTTGAACCTGCTATTTCTGCTGCATTATTATTAGGTATGTCAGAAAACTTTGCGGCTGTTCAGGCAGGAGGCCATGCTTCACACGTCTTATCTTTAGGTGCTCAGTACTTTGTTGTTTGTTTAGGTGGAACAGGTGCAACTTTAGTGCCATGTTTAATGTTTGCGTTCCTTGCTAAATCAAAACAGTTAAAAGCAATTGGTCGTGTATCAAGTATTCCAGTTTTATTTAATGTTAATGAACCATTCTTATTTGGGGCACCAATGGTCTTAAACCCAGTGTTCTTCGTTCCTTTCATTTTAACTCCAGTCTTCAATATCTGGTTACTTAAGATCTTTGTGGACTTCCTTGGAATGGATAGCTTTATTTACACTTTACCTTGGTGTACACCAGGCCCACTTGGTATAATTCTTGGCTGTGGTATTAAACTCTTACCTTGCTTATTCTTAGTTGCTGTATTAGCTTTAGACTTCCTTATGTATTATCCATTCTTCAGAGTGTATGACTTAGAAAAAGTAGAAGAAGAAAAGAATGCAACTAATGAAGTTAAAGTTGAAGAATATACAGAAGTAAATGGTGAAGTCTTAGATTCTAAAAAGATCCTAGTATTATGTGCTGGTGGTGGAACATCTGGTTTATTAGCAAATGCCTTAGCTAAAGGTGCTAAAGAAAAAGATATTCCTTTAGTAACTGCAGCAGGCAGCTATGGTGCTCATACTGATATCATGAAAGATTATGATTTAGTCGTATTAGCTCCTCAGGTAGCTTCTTATTATCAGGATTTAAAGAAAGATACTGATCGCTTAGGCATTAAATCAGTGGCTTGCCAGGGTAAACAGTATATTGAATTAACTCGTAATCCAGAAAAAGCATTAGAATTTGTATTTAAAGTATTGGAGGCTGCATAATATGAAATTTCCGCAAGATTTTGTTTTTGGCGGAGCAACCGCTGCTTATCAGTGTGAAGGGGAAACCCGCACCCATGGAAAGGGGAAAGTCGCTTGGGACGACTTTCTCGCTGCCCAAGGGCGTTTCTCGGGGGATCCTGCCAGCGATTTTTATCATCAGTATCCTGTTGATTTAGACTTATGTCGTAAGTTCCATATTAAGGCAATTCGTATTTCCATTGCCTGGAGCCGTATTTTCCCAGAGGGAGTAGGTCGAATCAATCAGGAAGGTGTGGATTTCTATCATCGTGTATTTAGAGAATGTCATAAAAATGGGGTAGAACCTTATGTCACACTACATCATTTTGATACCCCAGATACTTTGCATAAGAAAGGTGATTTCCTTAATAAAGAAACAGTAGAAGCCTTTGTTCAGTATGCAAAATTCTGTTTTGAAGAATATAAGGATGAAGTTTCATACTGGTTTACTTTCAATGAAGTATGGCCAGTAGCTACAAATCAGTATATTGAAGGGACATTCCCACCAGGTATCAAGTATGATATTCCTAAAGCTATTTTATCAATGCATTACATGATGCTAGCTCACGCAAAGGCAGTCATTGCTTTTAAAGAAGGACATTATTCTGGGAAAATTGGGGTTATTCATTCTTTAGAGACAAAATATCCTTATGAAGATAATGATGCTGATAGAGAAGCGGCTAAGAAAGAAGATATCTTAGCTAATCAGTTTGTGTTAGATGCTACATTCTTAGGTGAATATACCGATGAAACATTAACTACCATTAAGGCGTTAGCCGCTTTAAATGATGGTAGCTTTGATCCTGATGCAAAGGATCTTGAAATTATGAAGAAGGCTGCGCCTCTTAATGATTATCTAGGTATGAATCATTATCAGAGTCACTTCATTAAAGCTTATGATGGAGAAAATGATATTCATCATAATGGTACAGGTGAAAAAGGAACAAATCGCTTTAGACTTAAAGGAATTGGTGAACGAATGTTTAAAGAAGGCATTGAAACCACTGACTGGGACTGGCTGATTTATCCACAAGGTATGTATGATATGATCATGCGTGTGAAAAAACAGTATCCAATGTATAAAGCAATTTATATTACCGAAAATGGTATGGGTTATAAAGATACATTTGAAGATGGCTTTATTGATGATGCCCCACGCTGTGATTACATCAATAAACACTTAAAAGCCTTAAAGAAAGCTATTAGTGATGGTGCTAATGTAAAAGGATACTTTGTCTGGTCATTAATGGATGTTTTCTCTTGGTCTAATGGCTACAATAAACGTTACGGCCTTTTCTATGCGGATTTCAATACACAAAAACGTTATCCAAAATGTTCAGCGTACTACTATAAGATGGTCATTGACAATCGGGATGTGATTGAATGAAAGCAGTAATCTTTGATTTTAATGGGACCCTCTTTATAGATCATGACAAACATGTTTTAGCTTGGAATCAGATTTCAGAGCTATTAAGACATAAACCTCTTACTGAAGAGGAACTTTATACAAAGTGTAATGGTGTACCCAATGAAGTCATTATTGACTATTTACTAGAAAATCAGGCTACTCCTAAACAGAAGAAAACCTACAGTGCCCTTAAAGAAGAATATTACCGTGATTACTGTTTAAAAGACCCTGAGTCCTTCCATTTGATTGCTGGAGCATATGACTACTTTAAACAGTTAAAAAAAGCCGGTATTCCTTTTACAATTGCCAGTGCTTCAATTAAAGATAATATGGATTTCTTTATTTCCTCCTTCCACTTAGATGATTATATAGAGCCTACCCAAATCGTCTATGATGATGGCAGTTATCAAAATAAAGTTGCTATGTTTTTAGAAGCAAGCACTAGACTTAACGTTCCCATTGAAGATTGCCTGATTTACGAAGATAGCATCTCTGGTATTCAAAGTGCTATTGAAGCAAATTGTCATAATATTACTGTCGTCGATACGACTCAGCTTGGTGATCAATATAAAAAATATCTAGGAGTACAGAGCGTAATTCATGATTTTACGGAGGTGCTTTATGACAAAAGTGATACACAAAAATAATCTCATCGATGAAATTGTTCTTGAAAATGAGGATATGTCTGTACATATCCTCAACTTAGGGGCAACTATACGTAATATTTACGTGAAGGACAACAAAAATCAATTTCGTGATGTCGTACTTGGCTATGACGATGTGTTAGATTACATGCGCTATGATGGTTATTTAGGAGCATGTGTTGGACGTGTTGCAAACCGTATAAAAGAAGGAAGCTTTACCTTAGATGGGAAGACCTACCACTTACCCATCAACAATGGCCCTAATAGTTTACATGGTGGCCTCAAAGGTTTTTCTTACCGCTTATTTGATTATACCTACGATGATCATCAAGTGATCTTCCACTACGTATCTCCTGATGGCCAGGAAGGCTACCCAGGCACCCTTGATTTTTATGTTACCTATAGTCTAGAGCAGACAACTTTAAAAGTAGACTATAGAGCTACCACTACCAAAACTACGTTAGTGAATATCACTAATCATAGCTATTTCAATTTATCCGGTGAAGCCTCAAATATTGATGAACATTATTTACAGGTGAAATCTTCGCACTACGCACCTGTAGATAATGATGGCTTAGTCACTGGTGAAATAGCAGATGTAGATCATACCCCATTTGATTTTCGCAAAGAAAAAACTATTGGAGAAGCCTTGCACCATGATCATGAACAAATTAAGATAGCCCGTGGTCTCGATCATCCATTTATTTTTGATGAGAATCATGATCAGGTAACCCTTCGCTCAGAAAAGAGCGGTATAATAATGACAGTGTCCACTACACTGCCTCTAGCTCAAATCTATAGTGCTAACTATTTAGATGGCCGTCTTGGCAAGAATAAAAAACCGATGTCCTCTCAAACTGCTTTATGTATTGAGACGTCCTACCTCCCTGATAGTATTCATCTTGAAAAAGATTCACCAACTATTTTACATGCTGGAGACAAATTTCACGCTTCAACATCTTATACGTTTACTTGTGAAGACTAAAAGAGCAATCTTTTAGTCTTTTTTTACTTGATAATAAAAAAGAAGCTGTAACGAAATGATTTAAGCATTTCGTTACGCCTCTCTTTTTTACGTTAAAATTACCAAGTCATGCATGATGGATTCTCAGCCTTTCCATCATGTCTTTTTTTTAAAGAAAAAAGCCCCAAAAAAGGGCGCAA
>NZ_JAGBIX010000084.1:0-57116 GCF_017934775.1 Kandleria sp.
AACCTAAAGTACACATATTCAATACTTCTATTATAAAGGAAATAAAGAAAGGAATATAATCTAAACGCTTATCAGCTTTAATGACTCCAGGGAGTCTTAAAAGTAACTCATGGATAAGTCAATTAGATTATACTAGGATGGATATTACAAGTTGAAGGAGGGATAGTCATGAAAAAGCTCTATCGTCGATTCATGAGTGTCGCAATCTTAAGTCTATTGGTTGTTATTACGTTAGTGCTTGTGACCTTGAATTGTGTTAATTACGCTAAAATCTATAAGGACTCTTATGAAATCATCGATGAAATCAAAGATAATGGGGGCAAGATAAGCTATGAAGAGCATAATGAATCACGCTATGCTATTAGGTACTTTACAGTAACAGTTGCAGAAAATACCCAGGATGTTAACACATCAGCTGTGCATTCTATTTCTAAAGATCAGGCGCTAAAGCTTACGATGCAGAAAAGAGATGAAGGCAAGAGTCAAGGGGTTGTCTATATCTATGGCAATGCGTTCTTGTATCGTATTAGTGAAGGTAAACAGGTTACCGCTGTTTTTATGGATATTACCAACCAGTTAGATAAAGCCAAGCATCAGGTCAATATGTCAATTGTGATTGGGATATCAGTATTTTTTATCTTTGTGATCATCTTTTACATGTTCTCAGGTCTTCTTATGAGACCATTTATTAAAAACTATGAGAAACAGAAAGAATTTATTACGAATGCCTCTCATGAATTAAAGACACCGTTGGCTATTATCTCTGCCAACAATGAAGTGATGGAAATGATGAGTGGAGAAAATGAATGGAGCAAGTCCACTCATGAACAGATTGAACGTTTAAATAAACTCATCAGTAATCTGATTTCTATGGCAAGATTTCAGGAAAATCAGCATTTTGTATTAGAGGATGTAGATAGTACATCAATAGTTAAGCAGAGTGTAGAAGACTTTATCCCACTTGCCAATAAGCAAGAAAAAACACTGCGCTATGATATTAGTGAAAACATGAGGGTAAAAACAGATCTGTCTTCATTTAAGGAAGTTGTCCATATTCTATTAGACAATGCGATTAAGTATTGTGATGATGGTGGCCATATTGATGTAAGTCTTAAAAAGAAAGGACGTAATGTGATCTTTAAAGTAGAAAATGACTATCATGATTTATCAGTAGACCCTGAAACATTCTTTGATAGATTTTATCGTGAAGACACTTCTCATCATCAGGAAGGATATGGAATAGGCTTATCGATGGCTAAATCGATAATTGAAGGAGTAGGTGGAAAGATCAAGGTTCACTATAGGAAAAAGAAAATATCTTTTGAGGTCATATTATGATAAAAAATATATTTTAATAGATAAAAGAAATTTTTTAAAAAAAGAAATTTTTTACATATGGTACCGTTTTCATCTTAAAAATTATCGGAAAAGAGAAATTCTAACATATGTATTATCGGTTATCCTAAATAATTAAAATTTCAAAACGCATTGTTAAGAATCATTCCTAATAAAAGGCTTGCATTTGGATGGACAATCAGGGAAAATAATGTTATATTCAATATCGGAAAGAAAAATGTAAGGCGTTTCATAAAATGATGATACATTGAATATTTACGTCTATATGTCTACAAATAGGAGGAACATAGAAATGAGTGCAGAACGTTTCGAAAAAGAATGGAATGGTTTTTTTGGTAACGCATGGAAAGATGAAATCAACGTACGTGATTTTATTCAGAAAAACTACACTGAATACACAGGTGATGAATCGTTCCTAGAAGGACCAACTGAAGCAACTAAAAAGCTTTGGGGGAGATTACAGGAGTTGCAGAAACAAGAACGTGCTAAAGGCGGCGTTCTTGATATGGAAACAGAAATTGTTTCAGGTTTAACTGCTTATGGTCCAGGTTATATTGATGAAAGCATGAAAGATCTTGAACAGGTTGTAGGTCTTCAGACTGATAAACCTTTAAAGAGAGCATTTATGCCTTATGGTGGTATTCGTATGGCTGAACAGGCTTGTACAACTTATGGATATCAGCCAAGTGAAAAATTACATGAAATTTTTACAAAGTATCATAAGACACATAACCAGGCTGTCTTTGATGTATATACACCAGAAATCAAGAAAGCAAGACACAGCCATGTGATCACTGGGTTACCAGACACTTATGGACGTGGACGTATCGTCGGGGATTATCGTCGTGTTGCTTTATATGGTATTGATTTCTTAATTGAAAAGAAAAAACAGGATCACCTAAACTGCGGTGATGGTGAAATGACAGAAGATGTTGTTAGATTAAGAGAAGAAATCGCAGAACAGATCAAAGCATTACAGGGCATGAAAGAAATGGCTGCTGTATATGGTTTTGATATTTCTAGACCAGCATCTAATGCTAAAGAAGCAGTACAGTGGCTATACTTCGGTTACTTAGCTGCTATCAAGACTCAAAATGGTGCAGCTATGTCAGTTGGTAGAGTTTCTACTTTCTTGGATATCTATATCCAGAGAGACTTAATGGAAGGTTTAATCACTGAAAAGCAGGCTCAGGAATTAATTGACCATTTAGTAATGAAATTCAGAATGGTTAAATTTGCGCGTATTCCTTCATACAATGAATTATTCTCAGGAGATCCAGTTTGGGCTACTCTTGAAGTAGGTGGTATGAGCAACGATGGTCGTTCATTAGTGACTAAGACATGTTATCGTTTCTTACATACATTAGAAAACATGGGTCCTTCACCAGAACCTAACTTAACTGTATTGTATACTGTAAACTTACCAACTAAGTTTAGAGCATATGCTTCTAAGGTTTCTATTGAAACATCTTCAATCCAGTATGAAAATGATGAAGTCATGAGACCATTCTGGGGCGATGATTATTCAATTTGCTGCTGTGTTTCAGCAACTGAAACAGGTAAGGAAATGCAGTTCTTCGGCGCTCGTGCTAACTTAGCTAAGTGCTTGACTTACGCTATCAACGGTGGTGTTGATGAAAAGACATTTGAACAGGTTGGACCAAAATATCGTCCAATTACTTCTGAGTATCTTGACTATGATGAAGTCATGGAAAAATTTGATGACATGATGGAATGGTTAGCAGGACTTTATGTTAATACACTTAACTTAATTCAGTACATGCATGATAAATATTATTATGAAGCAGCTGAAATGGCATTGATCGATACTGATTTAAGACGTACATTCGCAACTGGTATTGCAGGATTCTCTCATGTAGTAGATTCATTATCTGCAATCAAGTATGCAAAAGTTAAGACTGTAAGAAATGAAGAAGGCTATGTTGTTGATTACGAAACTGAAGGAGAATTCCCTCGTTATGGTAATGATGATGACAGAGCAGATGATATCGCTGTATGGCTATTGAAAGAATTTATGACTAAGATCAAGAAACATCATACATACAGAGATTCAGAACCAACTACTTCAATCTTAACTATTACTTCTAATGTCGTATATGGTAAAGCAACAGGAGCACTTCCTGATGGAAGAAAAGCTGGTGAACCATTATCTCCAGGTGCTAACCCAGCATATGGTGCAGAACAGAATGGATTGCTTGCTTCACTTAACTCAGTAGCTAAGATTCCATATGCTTACGCATTAGACGGTATCTCAAATACACAGACAATCAACCCAAGTGCATTAGGTAATGAACCAGAAGAAAGAAAATACAACCTTGTATCTGTATTAGATGGTTACTTCAAACAGGGTGCACATCACTTGAATGTTAACGTATTTGGTACTGAAAAATTAATTGATGCAATGAATCATCCTGAAAAAGAAGAATATGCAAACTTCACAATTCGTGTATCAGGATATGCGGTTAAGTTCATTGATTTAACAAAAGAACAGCAGTTAGATGTTATTTCAAGAACATGCCATAAACATTTATAAGAAATATGAAAACGCCTTGAATGCTCAAGGCGTTTTTCTAGAGGTGTAATTATGAGTATTAAAGGTAGAGTACATTCAATAGAAAGTTTTGGATCTGCAGATGGACCAGGTGTAAGATTTATGGTATTTCTTCATGGTTGTCCTTTAAGATGCCAATTCTGTCATAATCCCGATACATGGGGTTCTAATAAATATGAAGAAATGAGTGCAGATCAGATATTAAGACAGGCTTTACGCTATAAGAACTATTGGGGCACAAATGGAGGTATCACTATCTCTGGAGGTGAACCGTTATTGCAGATTGATTTCCTGCTTGAACTCTTTAAAAAAGCAAAAGCACAAGGAGTCAATACTTGTATTGATACAAGCGGTGGCTGCTTTACGAGAGAAGGAGAATGGTTCAAGAAGTTTGAAGAACTTATGAACTACACTGATCTTCTTCTTGTTGATATCAAGGAAATCAATGATGAAAGACACCGTGTCCTTACGACAAAATCCAATGAGAATATCTTGGATATGGCAAGATACTTAAGCGATATCAATAAGCCAGTCTGGATAAGACACGTGCTCGTTCCAGAGCGTTCTGATTATGATGAAGATCTTGATCAGCTCAATGAATTCATTAAAACATTAAACAACGTAGAAAAAGTAGAAGTACTTCCTTATCACACATTAGGTGTATTTAAATGGGAAGAACTAGGCATAGATTATCAGCTTGAAGGCATTCAGCCACCAACTGCTGAACGTGTAGAAAATGCCCATAAACGTCTACATGTAGAAGACTATAAATAAAAGACATGATTTTGATCATGTCTTTTTTTATGTATTCTCTCTATTGGCTTTTCGCCATTGCATTGGCGATAAGCCATATATATTTTTAAATGCACGAGAAAAGTGCAGCTGATTGTCATATCCGACTGACTGAGATATATCAGCGATATGCATCTTTGTTTTTTTTAGGTATTCACAGGCTTTGATCATGCGGTAGTTAAGCAGGAAGGACTGTGGTGTCTTCCCTGTTTCACGCTTGAATATTTTTCCGAAGTATGACCTATTAAGATTAATATTGTTGGCAATATCTTCAATGGAAATATTCGACATGTAGTTTTGTTCAATAAAGACCATGGTTTCATGCATATAGTAATCAATGAGACGATTGCCAGAATGTTTCTCGGTGATTTTTATTGAACGCATGAGATTATCAAGAACAAGATATAAATGACCTATTAGATGGAAAGGCGTGGCATTTTTGCTTGAAGCAATATGCATCATATGTTTTACCATTTCCTTATGTGTATCTTCATAAAGATAATGATAGATAGGAGAAGAAATAGTCAATCCGATTGAATCTAATGCTTCTTTTACACGAAGACCGTCAAATTCAATCCACATATATTCCCAAGGATCATTTGCATCCGCAATATAGGTTGTAATCTGATCAGGGAAAATCATAAAGCCATCTCCAGCTTTTAGATGATAGCTGATATTTGCTCCTTTATCATTATGGGCATAAAGAGTACCTTTTCCTTTAAGAATATAGTGAAACAGATAGTGATTTCTTGTAGCAGGCCCAAAAAGATGAGATGGCTTGCATACCTCTCCACCATATTGATAGAGGGTCAAGTCAATAAATGTTTCATTAGGAAATATTGAAAATTGCCAATCGTTCATTATCATCACCTCGAATAAGATTATATCATTAAACGTTCTAATATAACAATATTCTACAAAAAAATCACATATTGATATATAAAGAGCGCTTTCATGATATTCAATGACGCAAAATGAGATGTTACAATTATATTGCCAAAACAAAACAGCTGTTTATTTAAAGGAGGGAGGGCAATATGAAACTTAAAAAAATCTTTCGTATTTTTCTTGCGATGATGGTCTGTTTCACGGTTGTAGGATGTCAGACAACAACTAATAAGAAGACCATTATCGAAATTGTTTCCTATAAGCAGGAAGCTGCAACCTACTTTCAGCAGGTTGCTAAAGAATTTAATGCTAGTCATGGTGATATTGAATTAAAGATTTCATCACCAAATGATGCTGTTACAGTAATGAAAACACGATTTATCAGAGAAGATTATCCAGATATTCTTGGAATAGGGGGAGATGCGACCTTCTCAGAATTCGTCGATGCGGATGTGTTAGCTGATGTTTCTGATTTTTCAGGATTAAAGAATATCAAGAAGTCATATCTGACAATTTTAGATGAGCTTGAATATGTTCCAACAAAAGGAACTTACGGTGTTCCTTACGCAGCAAATGCGTCAGGAATCCTTTATAGCAAAAAGATCTTTAAAGAACATGGCTATAAGGTACCAAAGACTTGGGATGAACTTATGTCATTGTGTAAACAGATGCAAAAAGATGGGGTGCTACCTTTCTACTTCGGTTATAAGGATACTTGGACAACATTAGCACCTTGGAATGCATTGGCTGTAAGTCTTGCTTCTCCAACAGTTTATCAACAGGTAAACGCAGGCAAGACAACCTTTACAAAAGAATACAGTGAAACTGCTGAAAAGTTTAAGGAACTGTTGAAGTATGGTGAAAAAGATGTTGCTGCCTACGGATACAATGATGCCTGTACAGCTTTTGCAAAAGGGCAATCAGCTATGTTTACTATTGGATCCTATGCGATTCCACAGGTTTTATCTTCTAATCCAAATATGGATATTGGTTCATTTGTAATGCCTGGCAACAATGATGCAAGTAAGAACAATCTTAACTCAGGTATTGATTTAATGTTCAGTGTAACTAAAGCATGCAAAAATAAAAAAGCTGCTTACATCGTATTGGATTATCTTTTAAAAGAAGAAAATCTTCAGAAATATATCAATGCACAGATGTCATTGCCATGTCGTAATGGAAACTTTACTTTACCAAAACAGTTTGCGGATATGGTCCCTTGGATCGACAGTGGAAAGATGGTAGATTATCCTGATCATCATTATCCTGCTACAATGGGCTGTGATGCGTTGCTTCAAAGTTATCTTTTAAGTGGCAATAAGAAAGCCTTCTTAACAAAGTGGGATAAAGACTGGAAACGTTATAACAGGGATATTATTCGTAAAGTTGAAGAGTATAACAAGACTCATAAAAGCTAGGAAAGGAAGAAATGTTATGAAGAAAAAAAGTAAACTTGATTTTGATCGTACATACATCTGGATGACAATTCCACTTGTGGCATTATTCTTCTTATTTAACACATTGCCTTTAATTAGAGGTTTTATGTATAGTTTCACAAACTTCCGTGGCTATGGAACATATCAGAATGTAGGACTAAGAAATTATGTAGATTTATTTACTGATGCACGAGTAGGTCATTCATACTTATTCACATTTGGAGTGGCTGTATGTGTAACAATTGTTGTGAATGTCATCTCGTTAGTTTTAGCAATGGGACTTAATTCAAAAATTAAGTTCAAGAGTGGACTTCGTGCCATGTATTTTGTACCAAATATTTTAGGAGCATTGGTTGTTGGCTATATTTTCAATTACTTCTTTACTTATATCATGCCAGCATTCCAAAAGATGTTATTAGGAAGTGGGACATCCATTCTTGCTTCTGAAAGATGGGCATGGATAGCCATTGTTATTGTATGTGCATGGCAGGCCATTGCAATGCAGACAATTATCTATATTGCTGGACTTCAGACTGTTCCAGAAGATGTGTATGAAGCTGGTGCTATTGATGGTTCATCAGGATGGACAAAATTCAAGACACTTACTTTACCATTGATCTTGCCATTTATCACTATCAATCTGGTATTGACAATGAAGAATGCCTTGATGGTATTTGATCAGATTATGGCATTAACAAAAGGTGGTCCAGCACAATCAACTGAATCTATTTCCTATCTTATCTATAATAACGGAATGGCCGGAGGACAGTTTGGTTTCCAGAGTGCTAACGCTGTACTGTTCTTTATAGTAATCGTACTGATTTCTGTCTTCCAGCTTAAATTCATGGGTAAAAAGGAGGAACAGCTATAATGAAAAAGAAATATAATTGGCCCGTTACAATATTGTTGTTTATTGGTCTGATCACAGTGTTATTTCCTCTCTATTTAACAATTATCATTGCTTTTAAACAACCTAGTGAAATGGGCAATACGCTATCCTCTATTCTTGCCTTGCCAAAAACATGGAGCTTCTCAAACTTCGCTAAAGCGATGGAAGTCACTGATTTCTGGCATACATTAATGAATTCTATTCTTATTACAGGTACAACTGTAATTTTGTCAATTCTTCTCCATTCGATGTTGGGCTATGCGATTGGAAGAATGAAAAAACGTCATAAATGGTTTAACCGCGCTTATCTTTATATTGTATCAGGGATGTTTGTTCCTTTTGCAATATTGATGATGCCATTAGTAAAGCAGACCGCAGATTTACATATTGCCAACATTGTCGGCGTTATTCTCTGCTACCTGGTATTCTTTATGCCAATCAACGTCATGCTTTATAGCGGGTACTTAACTAATATTCCAGAAGCATTAGAAGAAGCCGCAAAGGTTGATGGTGGTTCTACTTGGTCAACATACTGGACTATCATCTTTCCAATCATGAAACCAATGCATGCGACAGTAGCAGTATTAACTGCACTTGGAACATGGAATGATGTTATGACACCATTGGTTATCATGTCAGGATCAGGAGCTAATACATTGCCATTGGCACAGTTGACATTCCAGACACAGTTTGGAACAAACTATAACTTAGCCTTTGCATCTTACTTGTTGGCATTATTGCCGATGTTAATTTTCTATGTCTTCGCTCAGAAACATATCTTAAACGGTGTTGTAAACGGCGCTGTTAAATAATTGATTATAAAGGAGTTTTCAATATGTCTATTGTGATTCATGAAAAAACATTCACTCTTCATACAAACAATTCAACCTATATGATGCAAGTTGATAGCTACGGCTATCTGCTTCATCTCTACTATGGAAAAAAAGCAGAACATGCACCAGAATATCTACTTGTAAAAAAAGATCGCGGCTTTAGTGGCAATCCATATGATGCCAATAAGGACCGTACTTACTCATTAGATGTCCTACCCCAGGAATTTCCATTTGATGGTAATGGAGATTATCGTACTTCCTCATTAACAATACGTACAAAAGAAGGTATTTATGGATGTGATCTACGTTTTGTCAAAGCTGAAATCATCGATAATAAGACAAAACTAAAAGGATTGCCTTCAATGAGTGAGAATGTGGAATCATTGGAAGTGACTTTAGAAGACTCCCTTCTTCATTTAGAAGTAATCTTATCCTATAGTGTCTATGAAGATGTTGATATTATAACAAGAAGTGTTCGTATCATTAATCATGGAGAAACAGTAACGATTGAAAATATCAAATCTGCCAATCTTGATTTTGTTTCAGGTGACTATGATGTAATCAGCTTCTATGGACGACATACAATGGAAAGAATTCCCAATCGCCAGAAAGTGAATCATGGCATCTATAAGATATCTTCAAAAAGAGGAGCTTCAAGTCATCAGTACAATCCCGCATTGATTCTTTGTGATTCAAATACTAATGAGATGTCCGGTAATGCCTATAGCATGAACTTCGTCTACAGCGGTAATTTTGAAGCAATGATTGAAGCTGATCAATATGGTCAAAAAAGAATGGTTATGGGGTTATCTCCAGACTATTTCTCTTATCCAGTAGAACATGAAGACATCTTCTATGCTCCTGAAGTGATGATGAGCTATTCATCATCAGGGTTATCTCGCTTATCTCAAAATCTTCATCAGGGGATGAGAAAATATCTGATTCATGATCCAATGGTTGGCATCAAGCCAATTCTTATCAATAGCTGGGAAGCATCCTATTTTAACTTTAATGGAGAATCCATCTATCAATTAGCAAAAGCAGCCAAGTCATGTGATATAGAAATGGTTGTCATGGATGATGGCTGGTTTGGTCAACGTGAAAGTGATAATGCAGCTTTAGGTGATTGGTATGTCAATGAAGGAAAACTAGGAGAATCTCTTGCGTCTTTATCTTCAAGAATACATGATCTCGGCTTAAAGTTTGGAATCTGGTTTGAACCAGAATGTATCAGTGAAGATAGTGATCTCTATAGAAAACATCCTGATTATGCATTAAAGGTTCCCCATCGAAAATATATTCGTGCAAGAGAACAGCTGGTTCTTGATTTTTCAAGAAAAGAAGTCGTAGATGCTATTTTTAAACAAGTGTGCGATATCTTGGATCACGCATCCATCGATTATATAAAATGGGATTTTAATCGCAGTATTTCTGATATTTATTCAAGTACTACGCCACAAGGAAAAGTGACCTACGATTATGTGCTAGGACTCTATAGTTTCCTTGAACGTTTAATTAAGCGATATCCAAAACTGCTTATAGAAGGATGCAGTGGCGGAGGTGGACGCTTTGATGCAGGAATGCTTTATTACACACCACAGATCTGGCTATCAGATAACACTGATGCAATTGATCGTTTATCCATTCAATATGGGTCTTCATTCATCTATCCAATCAGTACTTTTGGATCACATGTATCCGCTGTTCCTAATCACCAGACAGGACGTATAACTTCATTAGATACACGTGGAGTGGTCGCTATGAGTGGAACATTTGGTTATGAGTTAGATATTACAAAATGTAGTGATGAGGAAAGAAAAGTGATTAAGGAGCAGGTAGCTACATTTAAATCCTACGCTTCTCTTATTCATGAAGGTCTTTACTATCGTTTAAGTGATCCTCTTCATGATGACATAGGAGCCTATGCATTTATTAATGAAGATGAAGCCTTAATCTTTGCAGTAAGAATCAAGAATCAAGCAAGTCGTTATGCCTACTTCATCAAGATAGAAGGTCTTGAAGATGATGCCTATTATCAAGATGAAAAAGGACAAATCTATGATGCAAACATTTTAAAAACACAAGGGCTGCCGCTTATTGTTGAAGTGGGGGATTATCAGTCTTTTACAATACATTTAACAAAAATAAAGGGAGAGAAAGAAAATGGCAAAAATTAGTTTCCAGCATGTAACTAAAACATATGATAATAATGTTACAGTTGTACCAGATTTAAATTTAGATATCAAAGACAAAGAATTTGTAGTGCTTGTTGGACCATCAGGATGTGGTAAATCCACAACATTGCGTATGATTGCTGGTCTAGAAAGCATTACTTCAGGTGAATTATATATCGGTGATCGTGTGGTTAATGAACTTCAGCCAAAAGATCGTGATATCGCCATGGTATTCCAGACATATGCGCTTTATCCACATATGACTGTCTATAAGAATATGGCTTATGCATTGACATTAAAGAAAACACCAAAAAAAGAAATTGATCAGAAAGTAAAGCATGCCGCTGAAATCCTAGGATTGACTGAATACCTTGATCGTAAGCCACGTGCATTATCAGGTGGTCAAAGACAAAGAGTCGCCTTAGGAAGAGCAATGGTCCGTAATCCAGAAGTATTCCTTCTTGATGAACCATTATCCAACCTTGATGCAAAATTAAGAACAGAAATGCGTGCCCAGATTTCTAAGCTCCATAAACAGCTTGATACAACATTTGTCTATGTTACACATGATCAGACAGAAGCCATGACAATGGCTGATCGCATCGTTGTATTAGACAAAGGTATCATTCAGCAGTTCGATACACCAGCACATATCTATGATCATCCTGCCAACTTGTTTGTAGCGACATTTATCGGTTCACCAAAAATGAACTTGATTGACGTTACTTTAGAAAAGAAGGGGGATACATATTACATTAAGAATGAAGACCTTCATTTCGCAATCCCAGCAGGTAAAGTTACTAAAGAATTTGAAAGCCATGTCGGCAAAAAGATCATCTTAGGAATCAGACCTGAAGATCTTCATATTGAAAAAATCATGGTAGATACTTATCCTGATTCAGTATTCACTTCTACATTGGATATTGTAGAAAACACTGGTTCAGAAATGAACTTATATTTCAATTATCAGGGTGCAGATATGATTATTAAAACACCATCTCGTTTTGACTACAAAGATGGTGATCAGATTTCAATGGCCATTGATAAGAATAAAATTCATTTATTTGATAAAGAAACAAAACAAGCTATTTCATAAAAAAAGCCAGCAATGCTGGCTTTTTACATATTTATTTCTCTAAATAGTCTTGTTCTTATCTTAAAGTAGGCGATATGCACACATACACCACAGATGATCCATGAGATAGGGTAGACAATCATCAACACTGAGAGTGTATGATGTGTTCTAAATATTGTCGAAACCCAAATGATTCTAAAAAGACATGAACCAATCATAGTGATGATAGCTGGTTCTAATGAATGACGCATTCCTCTTAAACAGCCACCAGATATTTCATAGGTGCCTGTCAGCAGTTCTAGATTATCAATATAAAACAGACGTATAAATCCATAATGCATAACGGCAGGAGAGGATGTGAAAAGGGACATCAGTGGGTAGCGTGCAAACCAGAAGATGGTGCTGAAGAGCAAGGTTGCGCACATGCCAACACTCATGGTGATGCGGTAGATCTTCTTACAGCGAGTGATGAGGTTAGCGGAATAATTCTGACTTGTGAAGGTTGTAGCCGCCTGTCCAAAGGCATTCACAACATAATATCCCATTGTTTCAAAGTTTAATGCGGCTGTATTTCCAGCAATTGCATCAGGTCCAAAGCTGTTGATTCCACTTTGAATAATCACATTTGCGAAAGAGAACACCATTCCCTGTATTCCAGCAGGGGCTCCAATGGAGATAATTTTTGTTAAATACTTTTTCTCTATTTTAAGTTGATCAAGATGTAAACGATAAGGATCATCTTCATAAAGAAGAAAAGCAATGACCATAGCTGCAGAGAACATATTCGCAAATAATGTTCCTAATGCTACTCCGGCAACACTCATATGAAGTGGTCCAACGAAGATAAGATTAAATACAATATTAATGATGCCTGAGAGAAAAAGAACATACAATGGACGAGTAGAGTCACCTTTTGCACGTAAGATGGAGGCACCAAAGTCATAAATCAATAGAAAAGGCAATGCGAGAAACAGTATACGTAAGTATACAACCGCAAGCTTTAAGACACTGTCAGGAGTGGACATGAGACTTAGTATCATCGGCGCAATGATTTCTCCGGCAATACAAAGAATAAGACCGCTTATTAAAGACAGGGCAATGGTTGTATGAATCGCCTGATTGACATCCTTCTTGCGTCCCATCCCAATAAAAGAAGCAATGGTGACATTAGAGCCAAGGGACAGCCCACTAAACAAACTGATCAATAGTGAAATAAGAGAACTGTTGGCGCCTACGGCGGCCATCGCAATTGAATTTTCAAAGCGTCCAATAATAGCTAAATCGGCAGAGTTAAAAAGCTGCTGAAGAATACTAGCACAAGCCAACGGAATCGCATAGCTGACTATTTTAGGTAGAAGTGGTCCTTCTAACATATTTATTTCCTTTGTACGTAAACGCATAAAAAACCTCCAAAACATTCATAACATATTATACATAAATAAAAAAAGAGAGCCAGATAAATATCTGACTCTTATAAAATCTTCTTACCGCCATACTTTCTGATTTTTAATACATGACAGCTGCCTTCACCAAAATACTTCTCAATGCCTTTCTTATACTCTTTAACAAAGTCATTTTTGACAAAAGCCTGAATTGTACCAGCAAATCCACCACCATGAACACGGCATACGCCATTATCCTGAAGTAGGTCTTCACTTAAAGTTAATGCTAAAGCTACACTCTGATGTTCAGGATCAGAAGAGGCATAGACATTCTGCAGTACCTTATAGCTTGAATCACCTGATGCTTTCACAAGTTTCAAGAAAGCAGGAAAGTCATTTTCTAATGCTTCAACTTCATCTAGTACACGCTTATTCTCCTTAAAGAAATGATAAGCACGTAAAACAGCACGATCACCTAGCTTTTCTCTGATTTCATTAATATGATCCAAGAATTCTTCTTCATTAACTTCTCTTAGAACTTCCTTATTGAAGAATTTCGCAACATCCTTCATCTCACGAGGAACAGCGGCATATTCATCAGTAAGGTTTGCATGAGAACCCTTTGCATCAACGATGCATAAGCTATAGTCAAAAGAGCTAAAGTCCACGTCAATATGACGGACGTCCGGCTTGTCCTTATCCTTGAAATCAATGGTAATAAGACCACCAACCGCACATGCGCACTGATCCATCAGACCACAAGGTTTTCCAAAGTAGACATTTTCAGCGTACTGACCCACTTTGGCAATTGTGACCATATCAATTTTCATATCATTGTACAATCCATCAATGATAGTACCGATGATATCTTCAAAAGCAGCTGAAGAGGAAAGTCCTGCTCCAATAAGGACATCGCTTGTAATGTAGGCATCAAATCCACCGATTGCATAACCTAACTGTTTTAATCTAGCGACGACACCTTTAATAAGTGCAATGGATGTTCCTTTTTCTTCTTCTACAAAAGAAAGATCGCGAATATCGATTTCAGGAATATCATAGTCATCAGATACTACTTTGATGATATTTTCTCTTTTACGAACAATTCCGATTGCATCAAGATTGATAGAAGCAGCTAGGACACGACCATGCTGGTGGTCAGTATGATTTCCGCCTACTTCACTTCTTCCAGCAGCAGTGTATATTTCAAAATCACCTTCACCGTATAGTTTATTGAATGTTTCAATTGCTTTCTTATAACGAGTGTATTGGTATTCAAGTAGACTTTCGTCTTCATAGAGATCATTAAGAATACCATCTAATTGATGATTTTCTAGTTTTGTCATAAATTCTTGTGTGTTCATAGAATTTCTCCTTTTAATGTGTAGTTAACAAATTTTTTAAATCCTTTAATGCCATCTTCATCCATCTTGTAGACACCAGCATCTTCTAGTACTGATGTGAAGACATCAGCTAATCCTTGTTTAATGATTTCATCAACATTGTCTTCGGTAATATCTTTTTTAGAAAGTTCATTAAACCATTCTTTATGTTTAAGCAGACATTCATAATCATCGATTGTTTTCTTTTTCAAAAGACAATCTTTTAATAATGACATTTCTTCTTTTAAACGGGCAGGAAGAATAGCTAATCCCATGACTTCAATTAAGCCGATGTTTTCTTTTTTAATATGATGATTTTCTTGATGAGGATGGAAGATACCTAAAGGATAATCAGCAGTTGTACGGTTGTTACGTAGTACAAGATCCATCTGATAATCATTGCCGGCTCTACGGGCAATTGGGGTAATAGTATTGTGTCTTGTATCTTCAGTGTGGGAAATGATATGACGAGATGTATCATCATAATCAATCCAGTCTTCAAGAATGTGATCAGCTAATTGAACAAGTCGATCCTTCGATGGGGAGGTAAGTCTTATTGTAGATAATGGCCAATGAAGGAGTTCTACATGGCAGCCTTCAATTTGGTAATTAGTGATCACTTTAGCATCTTCAATTGGGAAATGATAAGCACCGCCCTGATAATGATCATGCGTTAAGATGGAACCACCAACAATTGGGAGATCCGCATTTGATCCAAGCATATAGTGTGGGAACTGTTCAATGAAGTCCAATAAATGTGTAAATGTTTGATGATCAATCTTCATTGGGATATGTTCTTCATTAAAGACAATACAGTGTTCATTGTAATAGACATAAGGTGAATACTGCAGATAATAGCGATCATTAGATAAGTTTAATGGGATAATACGATGATTTTCTCTTGCAGGGCGACGTAAATCTCCAGCAAATCCCACATTTTCTTTACATAAAAGACATTGTGGATAACCAGAAGATTTTAATAGACGTGCTTTAGCAATCTCTTTAGGATCTTTTTCTGGTTTTGAAAGATTGATTGTGATTGCTAGAGGACCATACTTAGTATCTCTTTTAAACTTGATATTCTTATTGACACGATTCATGCGAATATAGTTTGAAGAGATGGACAGATTATAGAAATAATCTGTTGCATCATGTGGTGAATGGGCATAGCGATTATTGAAATCTTGAATGACTTCATGAGGTCGAGGCATGACTTTATCCATAATACGTGTATCAAATAAATCTTTACTAGTAATATCATCTTTACATAGATCATGAGCGACAGCGTATTCAAGCATTGCTTCTAGAATCTCTTCTAGTGGAGCATCTTCTGTTTCTATTTTAGTGAATTCATCTAAATGAAACAAGTCAAGCAGTTGGTTGATACAATAATCAATATCTTCTTCATAAATAAGTTGTTTTTTTAAAGCGTAATTTATTAATTGACAAATCTCTTTATTCATAATAAATATCTCCTTTTCATCTTCATTATAGTCCCAGTAAAATTTTAATTCAACTATTTTAGTAATTATTTACTAATTATTTCAGTTAAAAGTTTAAGTAATAAATCTAGTAAAAATTTACTGATTACTTTATAATAAGAAAAAAGGAGTGATCCATAGTGGCTACGTTAAAAGATATAGCATTAAAAGCAGGTGTTTCACAGGCAGCAGTTTCACGTTGTCTTAATAATGATCCCACTCTTGTCTTACCAGAAGAGACAAGAAACAATATATTGCAGGCAGCTGAAGAGCTGCATTATGTTAAAAAGAGAAAAAAGGTTATTGCGCATACTATTGCGATATTGCAGTGGTATTCATTAGAACAGGAAGCTAATGATCCTTATTATCTGATGATTAGAACTGGGGTAGAAAACTATTGTCAGGAACATCAGATGAAGATTACGCGTGTATTTAAGAATGATCATGATTATATAAGCAAGCTTAAAGATGTGGATGGTATTATCTGTATTGGTAAGTTTGCGAAGGAAGAAATGAATATCATTGAAAATATGCATCCTTCACTATTTGTCGATATGAGCTGTACGGATTATCAGTTCTCTACTATTTCACTTGATTTTGCAAAAGCGACAAATGATCTGATGGATTATCTCGTATCATTACGTCACAAGAAAATCGGTTTTATTGGTGGAAAAGAATATTTAAGTGATGGAACATTATATCCTGATTTACGTTATTCTACATTTATCCACTATGCGAAAGAACACCAGATCGACTATGAGGACTATACACTGCTTTCTTCTTATACAAGAGAAGATGGGTATACTATGGTTAACACATTAATACAAAAAGGAACACTGCCAACAGCTCTTGTCTGTGCGAGTGATCCGATTGCGATAGGGGCACTTAGAGCATTAAATGAACATCATATAAAAATTCCTGAAGATATTTCAGTCGTTGGTTATGATGATATCGATGAAGCATCCTATACGAGTCCATCTTTAACAACTGTTCATGCACCGGCATATGAAATGGGACAGTATGCAGGAATGATGCTTAAGGGGCTCTTAGAAACAAAGACACATCTTCCACTTAAAGTCATTCTGCCTTGTACTTTACTTGAAAGAGAATCTACCGATATGAATAAGCTGGAACAATAATCCAGCTTTTTTCTTGCTTCAAGGAGAAGAATATGCAAGAATATCAAAGTTGGAGGTTCAAAATATGATATTAAATAAAAAATTTCAGCTGTCATATAGAATAGTATTTATCATTTTGGTAGGAGCAGGACTTCTTCTTGATTTTATGACATGGACAAAACAGCCACGTAATGAATTTCTGGTCTACTATACAACACAATCAAATATTATAACTTGGATCATTATGGCCTTTCATGTAAGAAATACTTACAAGGATATAAAAAACAAGAAAACAAATGGGACATCGAACGATCTTATCCCATTACATTTTCTAGCAGCCATCTGGATACTTATTACATCCCTTGTCTATAATGTTTTACTTTCTAGTCCATTCACTTTAACATATTGGATATCTAATCTACATAACTCTATTCTTCATCTCTTTGGACCAATTCTCTTTATTCTTGATTTATTGTTATTTTCTAAAAGAAAACAAGTAAAGAGCTATGTTCCTCTTCTTTGTGTCACTTATCCTTATCTTTATATTGTGTCAATTCTTGCAAGAGGAAGCTATTTAACAAATCTCTATCATGGGAAAATACCTCAGTCCTATGTTGTTTATCCTTACTTCTTCCTTGATGTAAAACATCTAGGATACTTAGGTGTATTAAGATGGGTGATGATTTTAAGTGTTGTCTTTATCTTATTAAGTTACCTGATGCATTTTATCTATGTAAAAACGCATAATGAATCATTATGCGTCTAATAGTTGAATATCTTTTAATGAAAGAAAGAGATCATCAATCATCTCGTTAGATAGCACTCTTTCACTTAAATCATAGGATACTTGATAAAACAGTTTCTTATGTTCATAGCTATAATTAAAGTGACCTAATGTTGTGAAGAGATTCTTCTTCATGATAAGACGTACATCCTGTACGTCTTTTTCTATAGGAACATTCATGGTTAAGCCGTTTTCTTTATATTCTAATGAAAGAGAATGAATATATTTGTCTTCATATATGACAATGAGATGATCATTGTAGTCTTTAAATGGAAGATGATGAGCATTAAGATAATCTATAAGAACAGTTTTCATTAGTGATCCCTCCTCACAAAATCAAGAGCTTCATCCACAGTCAGTATATTGCTTAATAGATAGTAAATCGCATTTGCGAATCCGTAGGCACCATATATTTCTATTGGCAACAATAGAGAATGTTCGATGACTTTTCTTGGAAGGGAAGTATTGTGAACATTCACCTTGATGATGTAGGAAATAAGATGGGTTTCTTCATTTAATTGAAAATAGCCATATTCACTTTTCTCATTGATTTTAATAAAGAATTCTGTAAGCAGATCAAAGGCTTCAGGATGAACTTCAATAGGTAGACCTGTCTCTACGATATAGCTTTCTTCAGATACATGAATGAAGGTGGCACCTTCATTGATTTTACCTTCTATGTAGAAAGGGAAATGTATAATATTGTCTTTTTTCTGATAATGAATAGAAACATCAGTAAGAAATGATGTTAATGATTGAATGATATCTTGTTTCATATTGCACCTCTTCAAGTATTATACACTTATTTTTTTGATATATGTAAATAGATATTTGGTTATATAGTTTAATTTGATATAATGAAGATTGAGGTGATAGGAAAATGGAACGTACTTATATTATGTTAAAGCCTGATTGTATGACAAGAGGCTTAACAGGTGAAATTATCTCTAGAATTGAGAGAAGAGGGTATCGAATTACGAATGCGAAGTTTGTTTGGTTTGATGAGAAACTATGTGAAGAACATTATGCTCATTGTGTAGGTAAGCCTTGGTATGAACCAACACTTGAATATATGACATCTGGACCAAGCTTAGCAATGATTGTAGAAGGTGAAAATGTCATTAAAGGTATGCGTCTTTTAATGGGGCCTACTAAATTCGGTGATGCTCAGCCAGGTACAATCAGAGGAGATTATGCAACATCTAATGCTCGTAATCTTATTCATGGATCAGATTCACCTGAAAATGCAGAAATTGAAATTAAGCGTTTCTTTGGTGAAAATGCATAATAAAAAGATCACGTTTGTGATCTTTTTATTTACGACTATTTCTAATAATAGCTAGCAACAATTCTACACCTTTTTTCATTGATGTAAGACTTGCGTATTCATAAGGACCATGATAGTTGTATCCTCCTGTTCCAAGGTTAGGAGTAGGAAGTCCTTTCGCTGAAAGCATAGCACCATCAGTACCGCCACGAATTGGTGCGATTACTGGTGATAATCCAATATCAATCATTGCATCAGAAACCTGAGTGACAATTTCTGGTCTTTTAGCGATGATGTCTTTCATATTTTCATACTGTTTTACAGTTTCAATCTTGATGTATTCATCTCCGTATTTATTATTGATATACGCAGCAGCATCGTTCATATGAGCAAGCAGTTCTTCCATCTTTTCTTTGCTGTGCTCTCTGATGATATATGAAAGAGTCGCATTGCTTACATCACCTTCCATATTATGAAGATGATAGAAGCCGTCATGTCCTTCTGTATGTTCTGGTCTATTGACATCACCAAGGAGAATATCAAAATCACGACCAAGTGTTAATGCGTTGATCATTTTGTTTTTAGCATCACCTGGATGATATGATTTTCCTTTAATAGAAACAGTAGCCTTGTAAGCATTGAAGTTTTCAAAGCTGTATTCTTCAATTGGACCACCATCTACAGTGTAGGCATAGTCTGCCCCGAAACGATCGATATCAAAATTGATGACACCTCTACCTACTTCTTCATCCGGTGTAAAAGCAATACTGATATCATGATGAAGGAAAGTTGGATGGCGGAATAAATATTCTGCCATTGTCATAATAATCGCAATTCCAGCTTTATCATCAGCACCAAGTAAAGTTGTACCGTCAGTTGTAATTAAGTCATGATGAATCAATGTCTTTAATTCTGGATTTTCTTCAGGATCAAGATTCATAGTGTTATTTAATTTAATGATGCCACCATCATAATCTCTGATGATCTGTGGTTTAACATCTTTACCTGATGCATCTGGAGAAGTATCCATATGGGAAATGAAACCGATAGTTTCTCCTTCCTCTTCTACATTGGCAGGAATTGTACCATAGACAATTCCATACTCATTTCTTTCAACATCTTTCATACCTAAGATACGCATTTCTTCTGCTAAAAAATCTGCGAATTCAATCTGCTTGCTTGTAGTAGGAGCAGTTTCAGATGTTTCAGAAGATTGTGTATCAAAGCTTACATATTTTAAAAACCTATTTTCTATCTTCATATTTTATACCTCTAAATATCATTATAATAAAAAAGGGTACACTTCTCAATAAAACTTCTAGACAAAAAGGGAAATAATACTTATTATGGTAGAGAAAAAGAGGGATACAAATGAAATATTATGCTGTAAAAAACGGAAGACATAAGGGTGTCTATACAACATGGAAAGAGTGCGAAGCAGAGATCAAAGGCTTTAAAGGCGCAGTCTATAAATCATTTCCCACTAAAGAAGAAGCTGAAGCTTTTCTTGAAGATCATCAGGAAATAAGAGAATGCCAGCTTATTGCCTATGTGGATGGAAGCTACCATATTAAAGAGAAAGTCTATGGCTATGGTGTTGTCTTAATCGAAGGTGGTCGTGTCATCAAAAAGATCTATGGCAAGGGTGAACATGAAGACTATGTTTCAATGCGTAATGTAGCCGGAGAAATATTTGGTAGTGAAGTTGCAGTGGAATATGCGATTGCAAATGGCTACGACAGCATTGCAATCTACTATGACTATATGGGCATTGAGAAATGGGCCAATGGTGAATGGAAAGCCAATAAGCCAGGTACTAAGCGCTATGTAGAGAAAATGAAAGACTATCGCAAGAAAATCTATATTCATTTCATTAAAGTACTTGCTCATAGTGGCGATACTTTTAATGACGAAGCTGACCGTTTAGCAAAGAAAGCAGTGGGTATTAAATGAGCGAATTCATAACTGTATTTGATATTGAAGTACTTAATATGGATCCAGCGAGTGTCTGTTCAATTGGGATTGTGCAGCTGCGTAATATGAAGGTCTATAAGGAATATTATTCATTAATACGACCAGCTGATCTTTCTTTTGATAAATACCGCTATGATGTTCATCATATTTCCCCAAAGATGCTAGTCAATCAGAAATCTTTTCTGGAAGTATGGGAAGATATCAAGCCTTTCTTTGAAAATCAGATTGTTGTATCCCATGATATACAAAGTGATATGTCATCAATTAGAGCAGCACTTAAAAAGAATCGCATCCCATTTCCTCGTATGTGGATGTCATGCACAAATGTGCTAGCTCATCTTGTAGAACCTGATCTAAAGAAATATAATGTCACAGATTTATGCAGTCATTATCATATTCAAATAGATCATCCTCATCATGCCCTCTATGATGCCAAAGCTGCTGCTGAAATTCTGCATAAGCTTATTTTAAAATCAGATGCTTCATCATTGGCAGAATTACATGAAATCCATCATATTGAAATGGGTGAAATGAGGGAGAACTATTATCGTAATATCATTGCTCCAGAACATGCTCCTATGAATGTGAAAAGAAAGTATATCTTTACCAATCAGAGTGTTGCCTTTACCGGCAATACCCGTGTTCCTAAAGAGCAGTTAAGCATGCATCTAAAGAAAGTTCACGGTTATTATAATCGTGATGTCAATACGCATACTGATTATCTTGTTATTGGACACTTTGGCTACTATAAGACAAGATATGGCAAAAGCAATAAGAAGGTAAAAAAAGCATTAACGCTTAAACGAATGGGACAGGATATTAAGATTATCTCTGAAAAAGAATATATGCGTATGTTAAATAGAAAAACCAGAAGCTATTAAAAAAACGATGTTTTTGAAAACATCGTTTTATTTTTGTCCTCTATAAGAATATGTTTCAATACCAAACAATCCGGTCTTTGTATCAATTTTTACTTTTGGATTTTTTGTTCTAATTAATACACGATACTCTTTTTTGCTGATACGTATCTTGTAGCTATCATATTTAGAATAAACATTACGTAAATGATAGTTATCTACAATCTTCATTGAGTGATGAGGATTGTATTTCTTATAAGTCATAGAGTAAAGATTTACAAATCTTGTTTCTTGTACATTGACACCTGCCACACTTTCAATAGAAGAAGTAGTCTTAAGTGTCACTTCATTATTGATGAATAATCCTACAAATGGAATATAGAAAATCAAGAAGATCACAAAGATCATATCTTTAGTGATACCTTTGATTTTATTTGAAACATGATAGTAAACAAGAATGATTAAAAGCAGTACGATTGAGAAAATAATAATTGGCATGATAGGACCGATATTGTACTGGAAGAAAAGGAAAGCCCAGCCGATCATTGCCGGAATAAGCATTCCCATCAAGAAAGCCATACGGTTTTCTTCAATGATGTTCAACTGCATTGTTTTAAGAAGATAGATGTAATACATTGCTAAAATGAAAGGTAAGACAAGACTTAACAATGTACAGATGATTACATTATTGTAGATGCCATTAAATAATCCGATAATGTAGGCAAAACCAATAAATGTGACAAGAAGAGAAACATAGCCAAGTGCTTTTCCCTGATCAAATGATGCAAGGGGATAAGATTGTCTTGATGAAATAGTAAATCCTTTGCTGGCCATGAAATCATTGAAGTCCAATAGATTATTTTGTTCATAGTCATGTTCATTGATCTTAAGTGTCTTTTGATCATCAAATGTGATAATGATTGTATCATTGACTTCTTCAAAAGAAACAATGGAGTCATAAGGATGAAGATGGGCATTTGTCTTGATGCCATGTTCATCACAGTCTATTGTGACCATCTTTTTCTTGAAGATCTTATAAGTGATGACAAGAAGCAATACAATTAAAGCAATGTAAAGCATTGCAAGAGCGAAAGCTGGCTTAGTGAATAGAATAAGACCAGCAATTAATAAAGCCGCTACTGGATTGACAACCGTGAATACTTTTAAGGCTGTCGCAAGATAGCTTTTATACGTCAGTGTTATTTTACTCATTTGATAACTCCTTTAAAAATTATACAACAATACCATTATTTTACTCCATTTCTTTCAAATTGACTACAAATAGTAATAGAAAATCTCAATTTAATTTTTGGTTTCATATAATGTTATTGTGAGGAAAGAAAAGACATGATAAAATATGCGTGGAAAGAGGGGTTAATTCCTATGAAATTATTAACTGTAGCCATTCCTTGCTATAATTCACAGGATTATATGCATCATGCCATCGATAGTCTTTTAGGCTGCAAAGAAGATATTGAAATTCTTGTAGTAGATGATGGTTCAAAAGATGATACAGCAAAGATTGGCGATCGATATCAAGAACAGTATCCTGATGTTGTACGCTGCATTCATCAGGAAAACGGTGGCCATGGCGAAGCTGTCAACACAGGTATAAAAAATGCCACAGGTAAGTATTTTAAGGTTTTAGATAGCGATGACTGGTTTGATGAAGAAGCATTAAAGAAAGTTATTGATACATTAAAGAATCTTGAAAATCAGCCATTGGATATGATGATTGTCAATTACGTTTATGATAAACCAAGTACAAATACACAAAATCCAATTCGCTATGCAAATGCATTACCACAAAATCGTATTTTTAGATGGTATAATGTAAAATATTTCTTGCCATCACAGAACTTGTTAATGCATTCTATCATTTATAGAACAGCGGTATTAAAGAACTGTGGATTGGTTCTTCCAAAACATACATTCTATGTAGATAATTTATTTGTATATGAACCATTGCCATATGTTCATACAATGTACTATTTAAATGTTGATCTTTACCACTATTTCATTGGTAGAGAAGATCAGAGTGTCAACGAAAAGGTCATGATTGGACGTATTGATCAGCAGATCAGAGTCAATAAACGCATGATTGATGCAGTTGATGTAATGAGTCTTAAATCAAGAAAACTAAGAAAATACATGATTCATTATTTAACAATCATTTCAACAGTTACAACAGTCCTTCTTGTTAAGAGTGGAACAGAAGAAAATCTTAAGAAGAGAGATGAATTCTGGAATTATATGAAAGAAACAAGACCAGAAGTCTATAAGGCTGTTCGTAAAACTATGCTTGGTACATTGATGAGACTAAGAGGTAAAGCAGGGCATAAAGTATTGATTGCAGGATATACAGTTGCTCAGAAGCTATTTGATTTCAATTAAAGAGGTTGCATTGCAATCTCTTTTTTGTTAGAATTTCTCTCGGTGATGAAAATGTTAGATAAAATCAATGATTTTTACAAGACTCATAAACATATATGGGTAGCTATCGTCTATTTTATGCTATATCTTCCATGGTATTTTGGAATCCAGCAAAGAAATCCTAGCGGGTTCTTTGATATGAATGTCACATTAGATCACATGATTCCATTTGTACCGGGGTTTATTCTTATATATATGTACTGGTTCCTATTTGTTTTTGGAACAGGCTTATTCACATTCCTGGAGAATAAGGAAGAATTTTATAAATTTTGTTTAATCATGTTTGGTGGCATGACTGTCTGTCTGATCATCTTTACGATATTTCCGACTACATTTAATTATCGTCCTGATATCTTGACAGGAAATGCTCTTGAGAGATTTTTCTTGCATCTTGTCTACGGGGTAGATAAGCCAACAAATGTTTTCCCAAGCATTCATGTGTATAACTCTATTGGATGTGCTATCATTCTTACACATTCAGAAAGATTCAAGAATAGCAAATTCATGTTTATATTTGCATGGCTAAGCGCTATCCTGATTACTTTATCCACAATGTATGTGAAACAGCACTCAGTGATGGATGCTGTTGCCGCAATCATTATTGCAATCGTATTCTACTATGTGACATACGGTCCATTCGATCGTTATCGTCAATCTAAAAAGAAGAGTTAAGCATTACAATAATGCTTAATGTCATCATAGCTCAGATGGATAGAGCATTCGCCTCCTAAGCGAAGGGTCGGCGGTTCGACTCCGCCTGATGACGCCAGTCAATATCCGGAATTCCTTATGGAAATTCCGTTTTTTTATGCAATGTGTCATTTAGATTCTTTTACAAGACCCATTAATGAGTTTTTTGTTTGTGATTATTATTTTTGAATATGAAATGATTATACGTCTAATTATTTGTACTATGTAAAAAATGTATTATTATATATGTAGAGAAAATGTATTTAAAATCAAAGAAAGGTAAACTGGTCATTTTAAAATGAAGAAAAAAATATTAGCTATTGTTGTTATTATACTATTACTTGTTGGTGCTTTATATTGGTTTAAATCACAGCCTAATTATAGAGATGATAAGAAGAGAATAAGTTTACAAGTGGATTCTGAATTTAGCTATAAATCAATATATGTGAGTGAACAGGGCTTTGGAAATGACATGGCAAATGTTTGTAGATTTACATTAAAGAATCCTAAGGATATCAAAGGGTTTGTAAGTGTAGATAAGCTTAATAAAAAAGAAAAAGAAGACATTGATAATTTTTATAATACAGATTTTAATACAGAGTGGGAAGATAATAAAAATACAGGTAAATACACTCATGTTATTAATGAATTATCTGCTTTAAAATCATCTTCTGATACGAAATATATTCATCATAGAATAGAAAACTCTTCAAGCTATGAATTATATATTTATAATAAAAAAATGAATGTAGGTTATTACGTTGTTTCTATTATTTAATAAATGATAGAAATATATTGGAACAAGTCAGATATTAATGTGAGTAGATTGAGTAATATGGATTATTAATAAACACATTAGAATACTAAAAAGCGCATGGATGAACCACGCGCTTTTTAGTTTGCATATATTAAACTGTACATGTAGTAAATTATCAAATTATTATGCAAAATGCAAGTGAAAAATGGAGAAATAGGCAGGGATATTTTATTGATGAATAAGGGCTTTTACTCCAGCGTAAAGATAAGGCTTATAAGTATCGATATCACATGGAATCTTTTGAACCATGCAGCGATAACAAGTGACTCCAATTAACTCTACAATCATAAAGAATGTCATATCAGGATTCTTTACATCGATGTTTTCTTTTTTGATGCCGTTGATAAACATCTGATAAAGACCCATGGCATTATCATTGAAAATCTTTTCTATTTCTTTTGAATAGAACCCTAAAGAAAGATCACGATTGATAAATGTAAGAATGCAGTCATCTTCTTTTAATTGTTCAATAACATGATCAATAATAAAGATCAGTCTTTCATCAAATGTATCAAGCTTCTCATTATTCATGGCATTGATCGCATTTGTAAACAGCTTTTGTGATTGATCAGTAACAAGTTGATTTCTAATATCTTCTTTATTTTTAAAATACAGATAGAAGGTTCCCTTCGCTACCCCAGCTTTCTTGACAATATCTGAAATAGAAGTATCTGAGAATCCCTTAGTCCCAAAAAGTTCATAGGCATTGTTAAGGAGCCTTGTCTTTTTTTCAGCTTTATTTATTTCTATTTTACTTTTTATTTCTTTTAATGTTTCCATGAAAATGCTCCTTTCTTCATTATAATATGTTAAAAATGACCGAAAGTCAATTTTTTTAGTAAAGTAATTGACCACCGGTCATTTTAGTGCTACCATTACAGTGTAATATATGACTGATGGTCATTTTGTATGGAGGCGAAATAGATGAAAACCTTTTGTAAAGGAGTAACAAGAGGTCGTTGGCTGATTATTGCGATCTGCATGATCTTGATCATACCATCCGTAATTGGATATGTCTCAACGAAGACGAATTACGACCTTGTATCCTATCTACCTCAAGATGTAGAAACAATGAAAGGGCAGAAAATCTTGTCCAAAGATTTTAGACAGGGTGCATTTGCGGTAATTATTACTGACAATATGAGTCCTAAACAGATTCTTGAGTTTGAGAAGGAAATAAAGAAAGTTGATTCTGTCAACAAGGTAGGAAGTGTCTATGATGTCATTGGGTATGAAATTCCAATAGAAATGTTGCCAAATGATATCGTGAAGAAAGTAAAGAAGGGTCAGGAAAACCTGATCATTACAACTTTTACTGAATCTACTTCTGATGATAGAACACTCAATGCGATTCAGAAAATTAGGGATCTGAAAAATAACATTAAGGTGGCAGGAATGTCAGCGACAACTTTGGATACAGCTCAGATTGCCAATAGTGAAGTTGTGATCTATGTGGTGATTGCGGTTATCTTATGTTTGATTGTCTTGATGTTTACTTTAGATTCATTCTTTGTACCAGTATTGTTATTGGGAAATATTGGTGTAGCTATTATTTACAATATGGGAACTAACTTATTCTTAGGTCAGATTTCCTATATTACAAAAGCGATTGCGGCAGTACTTCAGCTTGGGGTTACGACTGACTTCTCAATCTTCTTGTATCATAAATATGAATACTGGAAGAAACATCGTGACAATAAGCTAGAAGCTATGGAAGAAGCTATCGCTGAAACTTTGATTTCTGTTGTAGGGTCTTCTACGACTACAATTGCCGGTTTCTTGGCATTATGTACAATGTCACTGACATTGGGTACCGATATCGGTCTTGTAATGGCAAAAGGTGTTGCCTTTGGAGTATTGACTGTTATTACATTATTCCCAGCATTAGTTCTTGTATGCGATAAGTTAATTACAAAGACTGCACATAAGAGCATTTTGCCTAACTTATCATTTATTAAGAATCTTGTGGTTAAGGGATATAAGGTTATTCTTGTATTATTTGTGATCTGTATGCCATTGGCTTATTATTGTCAATCTCATACACAAAGTTATTACAACTTAACTGCTGGTCTTCCTGATTATCTTCCAGGGGTACAGGCCAACAATAAATTAAAGAAAGATTTTAAGATTGTTTCACCTTACTTCATTATGATCGATAGCAACCTTAAGGCTTCTGATGTTCAGGAAATGGTTGGTAAGTTTGAAGATCTTAAAGGAATCGATATGGTGACTAGCTATTCTAAGTTAGCTTCACAGGGATTTAGTGAAGATATGCTTTCAAATGAAGTAAAGGGCATGATTGATGATGGTAAACATCAGATGGTTCTTCTAAGTTCTAAGTACGACACTGCAACTGATGAATTGAATGCTCAGATTGCCAAAGTCAATGAAATCGCAAAATCTTATGATAAGAATGCGATTGTATGTGGTGAAGGTCCACTTATGAAAGATATGGTTAATATCGCTGATGTTGACTTTAAGAACGTTAACTTTGCTTCTACAGGTATTGTATTTATCTTAATGTTATTGGTATTAAAGAGTGTGTCATTACCAGTACTATTAGTATTAGCTATTGAATTTGCGATTTATATCAACATGGGAATCCCATTTGTAATGGGACAGAAGATTCCATTTGTCGCAAGTATTGTTATTGGTACTATCCAGTTAGGAGCAACCATTGACTACGCTATCTTGATGAGTACGAAATATCTTGAAGTAAGAAAGAGTGGGGCAAGCAAGGTAGAAGCTGTTTCTACAGCAGTTGATGCTTCAGTTAACTCTATCTTCGTATCAGCCATGTGTTTCTTTGCGGCTACAGTTGGTGTAGGGATCTATTCAAAAATGGATATGATTTCTGCTATCTGCTCAATGATTTCACGTGGTGCCTTGATTTCAATGGTAACAGTTATGCTTATTGTTCCATCATTATTGATGGCATTTGATAAAATTATCATTCATTCATCATTAGGATTTAAGAATCTAAAGAAAAATAAGGAGGTCGCTTAATATGAAAAGCATATTAGCTAAAGCAATTCCATTAACAGTCGCTGTTTCAATGATGAGTGCAGTTCCTGCATTTGCCTATGAAAAAAATGAGACTGTTTATACTAAAATTGATGCTGATGGGAAAATAACTTATCAGAGTGTCAATGAACATATTACAAGTAATCATAAAGAAACAATCAATGATTATTCTGATTTAAGTGATATTGTTAATACATCAGGAAATGAAAAAATGACACGTGATGGCAAGAACATTAGCTGGTCATCACAGGGTAAAGATATTATCTATACCGGTAAGACTGAAAATGAGATGCCAATCACTTTAAAGGCAACTTATGAATTAAATGGTAAGAAAGTTAATCCTAAAGATATCAAAGGTAAAAGTGGTCATGTCAAATTACAATTTGATTACACAAATACAATGGATCATCAGTACAAAGGTGAGAAGGTCTATACACCATTTATGGTTATGCTTTCTTCTACATTCAAGTCTGCTGATACAAAGAACTTAACTGTCAATACTGGTAAAGTAATAAACAACGGTGAATCTGAACTTGTTGTTGGATTAGCTTCTCCAGGATTATATGACAGCTTTAATAAGATGGATGCCTTAAAGGAATTAGATAAGGTAGTTATTGAATATGATACAACTAACTTCAATTTAAAATCGATCTATAGTATTGCAACTCCTAAATTATTGGATGCTGATGATTTAAATAAAGTATTTGATAAGATTGATGATTCATATGGAGATGTCAATAAATTAAAAGATGCAACGAATGCCTTAGTAGATGGTTCTAAAACATTAGCAGAAGGTACTATGAAATATGCTTCTAAGATGAAAGAAGCAACAGATGCTTCTAAGAAATTAAAGACTGAAGGTACTGATAAGCTTACTGAAGGCTATAAGAAAATCGATGATGGTATTTCTCAGTTAAATGATGGTACTAAAGATTTATCTAAGCTTCCTTCTCAGATGAAGAAACTTAAAGATGGATTAACTCAGTTAAATGATGCTTTAAAAGAATTAAAGAATACAAAGTCTAATCTTGAAGCTAAGAAGAGTGCTGGTATTGAAAAGATGGCAGCAGCATTATCTGCTACAGTCAATGCTGAATTAGCTGATACAACAACTGATAAAACTAAAGAAGTGTTATCTCAGGTAAGTGCAATTTCTAAAAAGCTTAATGCTAAGTCTCAGGAATTAACAACTGCAACTACTGATTATTTAACATTTGTACAGCAGATTTCTCAAAATACATCTGCAACACCTGAACAGGCTGCAGCTGCTAAGAAGATGCTTGTAGAAAAACAGAAAGCATTAAGTGACAAGGCTGAAGAAGTTAAGGAATTAAAGGAACAGCTTAACGATGTAGAAACTGCTACAAACAGTCTTCAGAAATATGCAGCAGAAGTTAAGACTAATAAGTCTGCTGGTAAGAATCTTGTATTATCAATCTATAACAAGGATAGAGAAACAGGTTTATTTGAATCATGTGGTGCTAACTATAGCGCAGCTAAAGATAAGAGCGGATATAAGAAATTTAATGCCAACAAGGAATTGTATGCTGGATTATATCAGATCTATCTTGCTGATCATGCTATTAAGACATTAAGTTCATCTCAGGATAGTTTCAATAAACTATATAATGGTTCTAATACAATCTTAAAATCAGTTGAAAAGAGTGTAGAAAAACTTTCTGATAAGAAGACAGGTCTTCCTGCTTTACATGATGGTGTCAATAAGCTTTACAATGGTTCTAAGACTTTCAGCAATGGATTAAATAAATATGCTGAAAACTATGATAAATTAACTAATGGCTTAAATAAATTAAACAATGCTTTCTCTCAGATTGTTGATGGAAGTGCAAAATTATCTTCAGGTATGGCCGAATATAAGACATCTGGTATTGATAAGATCACTAAGTTAGCTGATGATCTTCATAAAGATGAAGATAAGTTCAAGACATTATCTGATTACGCAAAAGATTACAAGTTTACTTCTACTAATAGTGATGCACAGTATGAAACTAAGTTTGTAACTGTCATTGAAAACAATTAGTCACCTCAAGATGGATCATAACGATCCATCTTTTTTTGCTCTATTTCAAGTAGCAGGTGATTACTAATTAAGGAAAATGCGTGATAAGAAAAAATCGGTAAGGATAGATAGTAGTCCTTTTTATACGCTTTTTCCTGTTTTCGATGATACTAGAATCTATTTGTCTTCTTGCGGAGCTGCTCAATGATTTCTATATGATGATATTCTTTTCTACATTTATCGCATGTATTGATTTTTTGTCGTATGATGGGTGATGAATCAAACTTTGGTCAGGGAGATTCATCACTCTTTTTTTCTAAAGATATTGTTGTATCCCTACGGCTTTTTCACAAATCAAAAAAGAGCAGGCACTAGAAATTCACTGAAAGCAATAAAATGATGATTTTCCACAGTTTGGAAGATCATCATTTTTTTATAAAGATATAAAAAAAGAGAGGCGAACCTCTCTTTAAAATATTAAACTATACCGATCATTGGGAATACAATACAGATGATTCCACCGATTACTGCAAATGCAACTGTCCAGATAACAACCTTAGACATAATCTTGCTTTCAGCACCGCTTAATCCTACAGCAGCAGTACCGATAGCGATTGACTGAGGACAGATCATCTTACCAAGACCTGCACCCATTAAGTTACCAGCAGCAAGCCAGTATTGATTAGCACCGATATGTTTAGCAGTTTCTACCTGTACAGCACCGAATAATGCAGTAGTAGAAGTACCAGAACCAGTAACAAATCCACCAATTGTACCAATTAATGGTGAAATAATTGGGAACATAGAACCAGTCATAGCAACTAATGCAGCAGAGATAGAAGAAGTCATACCACTATAACCCATGATTTTAGCAACAGCTAATACTGAGCAGATAGTCAAGATTGTCTTGATATTTGATTTTACTGTTCTACCTAATACATTAAGCATTGTAGCGAAGCTTGCACCCTGAATAGCTCCACCGATGAAACCAGCAAGTAAGATCAATACACCTGGAGTGTTGATCCAGTAGAATGTTAATGTAGCTGGATTTTTACCAGTATAGAACTGAATTGGACTATTGATTGATGCTAGTGGATCATGAATAGCAGGAACCAATGTAGATGTGAATAATAAGAACAAGAAAATAAAGATAAATGGTGACCAAGCTTTAAAAGCAGAACCAAGAGTTAAACCTTTTAAACCATCACCAGAAGTTTCAACCTGGAATTCTTCAATTGCAGGTGTCTTAACTTTCATTGCAAATACGATAATAGCAACCATTGATACAATAGCACCGATGATATTTGCTAAATCAGGACCGATGAACTGAGCAACTGCATACTGTGGAATGATGTATGAAAGATCAGCTACTAAGATACAAGGAATTAATCCCTTAAGTGCTTTTGTTCCTTTACCGATAACAATAACAGCGATAAATGGAATGATGAACTGAACAACTGCCTGAATTAAGGCAACCTTTGCTGAAATACCAACAACATGTAAACCAGTGATGTTTGCCATTGTGTTAGTTGGAACCCCAACTGAACCAAAAGCAGTAGGAGTAGAGTTGATAATTAAGCAAGTAACAACTGATAATAAAGGATCAAATCCTAAACCGACAAGGATACCGGCAGGAATAGCAACAGCTGTACCGAAACCAGCCATACCTTCCATGAAGTTACCGAATCCAAATGCGATCAATAACATTAAAATTCTCTTATCTGTAGAGACGCTCGCTAACATAGCTTTAATAGAATCCATTGCCTTAGTTTCTAGTGTTAAGTTGTAAGTAAACAAAGCAGCAAGAATGACAATGATAATTGGCCAAAGTGCATTACAGATACCTTCTAAAGCAGCAGTTGCTGCATTGATTGCACTCATATGCCATACACCCATAGCAAGAGCAATTGTAACGACTAATGCGATTAGACAAGCTCTGTACCCAGGCATTTTTAATACGCTCATTGCAATGATTAACCAAATGATTGGAAGTAATGCTAAAGCGAATAATACAAACATATTCATATTGTGTTTCCCCTTTCTACGTGGACATTTTAAAACAATGAAAGGATATTGTCTATCTCAAATTGAAAAAAAGTAGAAAATGAAAAGGACCTTCATAAGAAAGTCACTTTAACATGTTAATTACAGTTGTATATTCATCAATAATTGGAGGCAAAAGCTCCTTAATATGACTGGTGTCACCTTTCTTTAAATCATCTACGAGAAGGCATACGTGATGATATAGCTTCTTCATCGATAGATTGCCAGTGATACTTTTTAAATCATGTGCTGCATCATAGGCAGCACTGATATCATTTTGATCAAGGGCTTCTCTCATCAATTTGTAAGAATGATCATCTTTAAAACGATTAAGAAATGTCATGTACATTTCTTCGTTGTTCATAAACCTATTCATAGCATCATCATAGTCAATTCCCATTGCGATAAGATCATTTTTTTTCACATCAATCACCCCTGAATTCATTATATCAATATATTGTTATTGACAAAAGAAAATTGATAGGGTAGTAATTTTACTTACAAGAGTGTATAATTCACAAAAGAAGGAGTAATAATTATGACTATACATCCATTAGCGCATAGAGAAAGAAAAAAGACGCCGATGACACCAACAAAAAAGATTGCTCTAAGTTTCTTGGCTGTCATCATTATTGGAGCTATTCTGCTTTCTTCTCCTATAGCAAACAAGGGTGCGGTAGCCCCGATTATCGATAACCTCTTTATTGCGGTATCGGCGGTGTGTGTTACCGGCTTAGCACCTATTACACTTATTGATACGTATAATCTGTTCGGTCAGATTGTCATTATGTTCCTTATTCAGATTGGTGGATTGGGATTTATTACCTTTTTATATTTGGTGCTTCATGTTTCAAGAAGACAGATCTCACTAAAATCAAAGATGGTCTTTACTGAAGCATTGAATCAGGAAAGCTTTAGAAAGCTACCTATTATCTTAAAAACAATTTTTGCTTATACATTCATTGTAGAAGGTATTGCCGCCATATTGCTGTCAATTGTCTTTGTGCCAGAATTTGGTATTGTAAAAGGTATCTATTATGGTATATGGCATGCGGTAAGTGGATTCTGTAATGCCGGGTTTGATCTTCTGGGCAGCAATTCATTGATTCGTTATCAAAATAACGCACTAGTGAACTTTATTATATGTGCAGAAATCATTCTGGGTGGTATTGGCTTCCTTGTAGTGAGAGATCTTATTGATAGCTTTAAAAAAGAGAAGAATAAAAAGACAACTTTCTCTTTAAAAAGATATATTCACGCACTTACTCTTCATACAAAGATTGTCTTTATAATGACATTTACGCTTCTAGCAAGTGGAACAATACTGTTCTTATTGTTAGAATATAATAATCCACAGTCCATTGGGAATATGTCTTGGCCATGGAAGATCGGTACATCATTCTTCCAGTCAACGACAACACGTACAGCAGGTTTTGCGACCGTCAGCATGCTGCATCTTAGATCAGTCACAAAGATTCTTATGTGTATGCTGATGTTTGTTGGTGGTTCACCAGCATCAACTGCTGGGGGGATCAAAACAGTTACGTTTGCCCTTGTTGTTATGATGCTTATTACTGTCTATAAAGGACAAGAAGAAGTTATCGTCTTCAATCGTCGTGTAAAGAAAAGAATTGTATTGCGTGCCTTTTCAATCTTTGCCTTGGGTCTTACTGCATGTATTGTAGCAACAATGATCCTTTCTATTTCAGAAGGCAATAAGGCACTGGCAGATATTCTTATGGAAGTGTTCTCTGCCTTTGGTACAGTAGGCTTAAGTGCATCAGTTACTCCAACATTAACTGTTGTGGGTAAGATGGTTATTATTGTACTTATGTACATGGGTCGTATTGGACCTATTTCCTTGATGATTCTCTTTGCTAGAAAATCACAGGGACACGTAAGTAAGGAAATCAGATATCCTGATGAGGATGTCATTGTTGGCTAAGGAGGAAATTATGGCTAAACAGAAACAAGTTGCGATTTTAGGATTGGGAGTCTTTGGTTCCACTCTTGCTGAAACATTATCAGACTATGGAGTAGAAGTATTAGCAATTGATAACAATGAACAATGTGTAGATCGCATTAAAGATAATGTTACAAGAGCTGCTATCGCCGATGTAACAGATAAAGATCAGATGCTAGAATTAGGTGTCAATGAATTTGATACTGTAGTCGTATCTATTTCTAAGCATTTTGAAGAATCAGTTTTAGCAACAATGATTCTAAAGGAATTTGGCGTTCCTAATATTATCGTTAAAGCAAGAACAAAACGTAAAAAAGTCATTCTTGAAAAAGTTGGTGCCGATGTTGTTGTCAACGTAGAAAAAGATATGGCAAACAAAGTCGCTAAGACATTACTAAGAAGAAGTATTGTAGATATTGTAGAATTAGATGAAGAATATTCCATTGTTGAAATCCACACACCAAACAGCTGGATTGGCAAGGATCTAAAGACTTTAAATGTAAGACAGGAATATGGCATGAACATCGTCGGTGTACGCTGTGATGCAGATGAAAAAATGAACATGGACTTTACCGCTGACTATATTGTTAAGCCAAGTGACCATTTCCTAGTTGTCGCAAAAACAGAAGAAGTTGAACAGTGGGATTATTTAACAAAGAATTAGGCTATGGGTATTCCATAGCTTTCTTTATAAAAGGGAGAATATTATGAAAAAGATTCTATTACTAATAATATCAGTATTTCTTATTGTAGGATGTTCAAGTCAGCCACAAGAAAATAAGAAAGTATCATTTCATCAATATCTTCGTCAGATTTTTGTAGAAGATATGGAAAATGATTATTTAACAATGCACAGCAGTCTTATACATCCAGAGAAATATGACATTAAAGTGAAGAAAATCAGCTTTGGTAATATTGATGATAAAAACATTAATTATAAAAAAAGATTAAAGACATTAGAAAGCTACAAAGATTCATTAAGTGGTTCAGATAAAACTTACTACAAGATTCTTCATCGAACTTATGAAGATCAAGTAAAGATGGACGATGATAAATATGAATATATGGATAATATCTGTGATCCAAATAATTCATTCACTGAAAATATGGCCACTTCACTACTTGAATTCCGTTTTGATAATGAGAATGATATTAAGAATTATATAAAACTTATTGAGTCAGGGATTGATTATTGTAAACAGGCAGTTGCTTATTTAAAGAAACAAAGTGAAGAAGGCTATTTTATGAGTTCACGTGTTTCTTCTGAATATCTTCAATCATTAAATAAGCTTATGACTTCTTCTTGGCTTGTCTCTTCATTTAATAAAAGAACATTCTCTTTCTCATTATCAGATGAAAAGAAAGAAAAATATGGTGAAGATGTTAAGAAGGCTTATGAGAAATCATTGTATCCAGGCTTTAAGCTTGTAAAAGAAGCGGTGCTTAAGTATAAGAACACTTCTAAAAATGCGAGTGGATTATCAGAATTAAAGAATGGCAAATCCTACTTTGAAGCACGTGTTCAAAGTATCCTTGGCGTAGATGATAGTCTATCTCAAATGAAAGAAAAAGCAATCGCATTAGCTAAACAGTCAAGCGATTATATTCAAAGTCATTTAAATGCTGAACTCTATTATAAGATTACTGCTTCTAAATCTACTGGATTAAGAACATACAGAAGTGTTATTCAGGATCTATTGCAGCGTTATCAGGAAGACTTTGAAAAACTTGATCACATCAACTATGAAATCTCTGCGATGGATCAGTCCAATGCTTCATCTTCGACATTGGCTTATTATGTCAATCCAACATTGGATGGCAAGGAAACAAATATTATTCGTGTAAATGAAAACAGTACACAATCTAAGGATTCATTGGATGCCTATTCTACACTTGCCCATGAAAGTATCCCAGGTCATATGTATCAGTTCAATTATGCTCGAATGTTGAAGAGACCAGAAATTCTTTATACAGTAAGCTATCTTGGCTACGCTGAAGGCTATGCGACATATGTTCAGGATTATGCCTATAAGTATGCACCTCATATTGATAGTGATGTAAAAGATATTCTTCTTGCAGAACAGCATCTTCAATATGCATTGGTTATCTTAAGCATGATTGGTATTCACAATGATTCCTATAGCAAGACTGATGTCAAAAGATTATGGAGTGATTACCAGATGAACCTCTCATTTACAGAAGTTTCATCCCTTTATAATCAGATGCTTGATTCTCCATTTATGATGTGTCCTTATTATTTAGGTTATATGTATATTAAGGATATTCAGAAAAACATGAAATCAAAATTGGGTGACAAGTATACCAACAAGGCTTTCAATAAGGCATTGGTGGCTAATGGGAATGTACCAATTGCATTGTTAGAGTCAACAGTAATTGATTCAATGGAAAAGTAACAGGAATGTAACCTGTTACTTTTTTTATTCTTTCTTAAAAGATTGAAATTGTTAAAACTATTATGTATAATCATTGTGTTTTCATTAAGATTAGGGGAGGAAAACAAATATATGGAAAAGTTCTTTAAGTTAAAAGAAAACGGAACGACTGTAAGAACTGAGCTTATTGCTGGTTTAACAACATTCTTAGCAATGGCTTATATCTTAGGTCTAAATCCACAGATTCTTGGTGATGCAGGCATGCCTAAGAATGGGGTATTCTTAGCAACTACAATTGCATCAGGTGTTGCATGTATTATCATGGGATTATTAGCAAATTATCCAGTCGCTTTGTCTGCAGGTATGGGTGTAAACGCATTGTTCGCTTACACAATTGTTGCACAGATGCACTTATCATGGAAAGGTGCTCTTGCATGCGTATTTGTTTCTGGTTTAATTTTCATTTTAATTACTGTGACTAAAGTTCGTGAAATGATCATTAATGCTATTCCAGTACAGCTTAAATTAGCAATCGGTGCTGGTATTGGTTTCTTCGTTGCCTTTGTTGGTTTAAAAAACGCTGGCATTATCGTAGCTTCACCTTCAACATTTGTAGGTTTAGGTACATTCTCTGATCCTAAAGTTCTTCTTGCACTATTAGGTATCATCATTACTTTAGTTTTAGTTATTCTTAGAGTTCCTGCTGCAGTCTTTGTTGGACTAGTAATCACTGCTGTCATTGGTACAGTTATGGGATTTACAGGAATTAAAGAAATGCCACATTACACTGGTGTTATGTCAATCAACTTTGATTTTAGTTTAGTAGGTGCTTGCTTTGATGGTATCAAAGAGTTATTCTCTCATCCACAGTGCTGGGCAGCTATCTTCTCATTATTATTCGTGGATTTCTTTGATACAGCTGGTACATTAGTTGCGGTTGCTGGTAAAACAAATCTTATGAAAGAAAATGGTGAATTAGAAAACGTTGAAAAAGCATTATTAGCTGACTCAATCGGTACAGTTTTCGGTTCAGTTATGGGTACTTCTACAATCACTTCATTCGTTGAATCAGCTTCAGGTGTAGGTGTTGGTGGACGTACAGGTTTAACTGCAGTTACTACTGGTGTATTATTCTTATTAGCATCATTCTTCTCACCAGTATTATCATTCATCACTTCTTCAGTTACTACTCCAGCATTAGTTGTAGTTGGTATTATGATGGCTCAGCAGCTTAAAGGTGTTGAATGGGATGATATGGTTATTGCTGCAAGTACATTTGTAACTGTAATCATCATGATCTTAGGATACTCAATTTCTAACGGTATCGCAGCTGGTTTCATTGTTTATGCTGCTGGTATGATTGCAAGCGGAAAAGCAAAAGATGTTTCTTGGATTGTTTGGTTACTTTCAATCTTATTCATCGTATACTTTGCATACGCACCAAAATAAATAAAAGAAGTCCTTCGGGACTTCTTTTGCTTTGGAGGAAAAAATGGATTATTTATTCTTAATGCAATATTTTGAGAAGCTGTTGCATGAATGTGATAAGAAAGCAGTGATGGTCTACTATGAGAAAATGGATGACTGTTTTCATGTTCAATATCGCTTCTTTGAAGGAGAAGGGGAAGTAAGATTATTTCAAGCTGATGAGTTTCTTGCTTTTTCATCGTTTTATGTGGACAATGTTAACGATGATAATGAAGAGATTCATTATGATATAATTTCTTTTTCATAATTTGATGATTTCATCCTCATCTATATTCTTGTGATTTATAATAAAAGTATAGAAGGAGGCTTTTTTATGAAAAACGAATTAACACTTTCAACTTCTGTCTATTGTTATGACACATCAAAGAAATATGCAATGGACATTTATGTAAAACTTTATAATACTGGACACGTCTTTAGTTATGAGCTCTTGAATAATTGGATTAGAGAAACTATTGATGGTAAAGCCGTGATGCCAGAAGAAGTTTGTGAATTGGTGGATCGTAAATTGTCTAAGATTGTCGGTGACCATACACCAAGAAAAGTGAAAGTTGTTACTAAACGTAATCCTGAACATTATATCAATGTAGAATATACCATTGAGTCATAAAAGAATGCGCAAGCATTCTTTTTTTCTTGAATTAATAAAATAAAGCTATATTATATAAACAAAGGAGAGAAGATATGTATCGCGATAATTGTTTTTTAATTATAGCTTTTATTTTATATAGTTTTTGTGGATGGCTTTGGGAATCATTGATTCTACCATTATTGTCAGGAAAAAGAATTCATAATTCAGGATTCTTAAGGGGCCCTTATGTACCTATTTATGGAGTAGGTGCCATCATTGTTTTCTTGCTGTTTTCTTCATCAGAAAAATGGTATTCTATTTTTATTGAAGGAGCAGTTGTAGCATGCTTGCTTGAATATATTACATCATGGGCTATGGAAAAGATCTTTCACCGTAGATGGTGGGACTACTCTAGAATGAAATTTAACCTTAATGGTCGAATCTGTCTTGCTGGTTTCCTTCTATTTGGATTATTCTCAGTTGTTTCAGTAAAGTTCAGTAATGGTATTATCTACGATGAATTAACAAACATTGAGCTGATTCCACTGATTGTTCTTTCTACGGTATTCTTGACAATCTTTATACTAGACTTCACTATGACAAGCATTGAAATGTTAAAACTTCGAGATCATATAGAAGAAGTTACAGAGAGATTACGTATTGAAGCAGAAAAGCTTCAGGTAGAACTAGAAGAACGTGGCTTTACTAGAGAAAAGCTATTTGAACTTATGGAAAAGAAAAAAGAAGGCTTGCCTACAATTGATGGGCATACTTATAAGCGTCTGCTTGAAGCCTTCCCTAATTTATTAAATCGAAAGCCTTAGTGGCTTTCTTTTTTTTGTATTTTCTATATAATGAGAGATATGAAACAGAGTATTATCTTAAATAATAAAGAATATCCTTATACAGTTACATTTAAAAAGATGCGTTCTATTATTGTAAAAGTTAGAGCAGGTCAACTGATTGTGTCTGCTCCATATTATACATCTATAGAGACAATAGACTCATTGATTCAAAAGAATAAAGAAAAGCTGATAAAATCAATGGAGAGCTATAAACCATATCTTTCAGTAGAAGATCACTATGTCTATATTTTTGGTAAAAAGTATGAACTTGTCATTAGAGATCTAGGTAAAAAGATATGTCGCATCCATGATGATAAGCTTTATGTTTATTCTAGAAATGTAGAGGGAGCATTTGAACAATTTGCAAAAGAACTGCTTTATCAATATCTTAATGAGAAGATAGAAGCCTCTTTACCATTATTTTCAAAGGATCATGTAAAAATAGAAATCAAGAAGTATAAGGGAAGATGGGGTAGCTGTTTTTATAAGATGAATAAAGTATCATTTAATTTATCGCTTATTCATCTTAAGAAAGAACTTATAGATTATGTCATAATGCATGAACTTACTCATTTTATAGAAGCCAATCATTCAAAAAGGTTCTATCATGAATTAGCGATGCGTATGCCAGATTATCTTATAAGACAAAATGCATTAAAGGAGACGCATGTATGATTACATCTCTTACCAATAAGACAGTTAAGAACTGGATGAAACTAAAGACAAAGAAAGAACGTGACGCACAGGAATTATTTCTTGTGGATGGTCGCCATATGACACAGGAAGCCTTAAAGGCTGGTGTCGTAGAGACTATCATTACTACTGATACAAACTACAAGAGTGATGTTTTAGTAGAATATGTGAGCGAGAATGTCATGGAAAAACTTTCTTTCACAAAAACACCACAGCCATTTATGGCAGTGTGTCGCAAGAAAAAGAATATTTTAAATGAAGAAGGAAAAAGATTCCTTATTCTTGATGGAGTACAAGATCCAGGAAATGTAGGCACAATGATAAGAACAGCGCTTGCTTTTTCATTTGATCAGGTTATCTTGTCAAAAGATAGCTGTGATCTTTATAATGATAAAACCCTACGTTCAACTCAGGGGGCTGTCTTCATGATGGATATCATCAGAGCTGATCTTTCAGTGATTATTCCTGAATTAAAAAAGAAAGGTATCTTTGTGGTCGGCAGCAGTCTAAGAGATGCACGTGATATGAATGAAATATCATCAAGAGAAAAGATGGCCTTTATTATGGGTAATGAAGGACAGGGCATGAAACAGGAAATGCTGGATCTTTGTGATGAAAGACTTTTTATTCCAATTCATACTATGGAATCACTCAATGTCGGTGTAGCGGCAGGAGTCATCATGTACCAATTCAGAGGTGAATAAAATGATTAGAAGACATTACTATTTTAGTGGAACCGTACAAGGTGTTGGTTTTAGATTTCGCTGTCAGACAATCGCAGCTTCATTAGGATTGACTGGCTGGTGTAAGAATTTGTTTGATGGTCGTGTTGAAGCAGAAGTGCAAGGAGAGGCAATGGATGTTAATCAGTTTGTATTACGTCTTTCAAAAGAACCATTTATCTCCATTGAAAACATTGAAGAAAAAGATATTCCCGTATCAAAACATGAAAAATCATTTAAAGTGAGATTCTATTAATGAAACAGTCGATAATGAAAAGCTTTTTTCACGCCTTTGAAGGTATTTACAATACCTTCAAAAGTGAACGCAATATGAAAATTCATATTCTTATTATGATCCTTGTGATCATATGCGGATTCATCTTTCATATTACCAAGACCGAATGGCTTATCTGCATTCTGCTTTTTGCAGGTGTCCTTTCACTAGAAATTATCAATACAGCCATTGAGGCTATTGTAGATTTAGTCTCACCGGAATTTCATCCTCTCGCAAAGGTTGCGAAGGATGCGGCTGCGGGAGCAGTACTGATTATCGCAATCGCTGCAGCGATCATTGGTCTTACGATTTTTGTACCTTATATACTTTAAGAAAAGCAAGCTGGTCTTGCTTTTTTTTAATGATTATGACTTGTATCTAAAAAACATTTTAGGTATAATATTCACAACACTATGAAGAGGAACATAGATAGTGAAAAGCAACAGAGAGGAAGAGTTAAGCTGGAAATCTTCTTGCCAGAAGCTATTGCATTCACCTCAGAGTGCGGCCAATCCCCGCCGTATGCGCTACGTTACAGTGAAATTAAGTGCATAGAAATATTCTATGAATTAGGATGGTACCGCGAGCAACTCGTTCCTATTAGGAATGAGTTTTTTATTTTATAGGAGGAACTTGAATGGATGATTTAAGAAAAATCAGAGAAGAAGCTCTTGAGAAAATCAATGAGGCTGCTGATCTTAAAGAACTTAATGCATTAAGAGTGGCATTCTTAGGAAAGAAAGGTCCACTTCAGAAAGCAATGAAAGCCATGAAGGATATGGCACCTGAAGAAAGAAAGTCTTTTGGACAGGTTTCAAATAAAGCTAAGCAGGAAATTGCGAAAGCTATTGAAACAATGAAAGAAAATCTTGAAGAAGCAGAAATGAATGCACGTATCAAAAGAGAAGATATCGATGTGACATTGCCTGCTAGAAAACTTCCAACAGGATCACTTCATCCTATTACTATGGTAAAGGAAGATATCGAAGAATTATTCTTAGGTATGGGTTATACAGTCGCTGAAGGTCCTGAAGTTGAAACTGATCATTATAACTTCGAATTGATGAACTTGCCTAAAGGACACCCTGCAAGAGATATGCAGGATACATTCTACATTGATGAAAACACATTAATGAGAACACATACTTCACCAGTTCAGGCACATGTCTTATTAGAGGCTAAAGGAAAAGGTCCAATCAAGATTATTTGTCCTGGTAAGACTTATCGTAGAGATGATGATGACGCTACTCATTCACATCAGTTTGCTCAGTGTGAAGGTCTTGTTGTTGACAAGAACGTCACAATGGGAGATTTAAAAGGAACACTTGAATTCTTTGCGAAAAGAACATTCGGTGAAAAACGTGAAATTAGATTAAGACCATCTTATTTCCCATTCACTGAACCAAGTGTAGAAGTAGATATCTCATGTGGTAACTGTGGTGGAAAAGGTTGCGCTATGTGTAAAGGTACTGGATGGATTGAAATTCTTGGTGCTGGTATGGTTAACCCACATGTATTGGAAATGTGTGGATTTGATCCAAAAGAATATCAGGGATTTGCATTCGGGATCGGACTTGAACGTGTAGCCATGTTAAAGTATGGCATTGATAATATTAGAGATTTCTATAATGATGATTTAAGATTCTTGAATCAGTTTGCAAGAAAGGGGTAGTAAAATGGAAGCAAGCTTAAAAGTATTAAATAATTATGTAAAAGTTGACGACCAGAATCCTCTAGAATTAGCAGAAAAGATTACGAGAATTGGTCATGAAGTAGAAGGACATCATGAACTAGCAGTAGGTACAAAGCTTGTTGTTGGTTATGTACAAGAATGTATTGATCATCCAAATAGTGATCATCTTCATATCTGCCAGGTTGAAATTGCACCTGGAGAAGTTACACAGATTGTCTGTGGTGCACCTAATGTCAAGGCAGGACAGAAGGTCATTGTGGCATTACCAGGATGTCAGCTTAACGGTGGAAAGATTTCTGCTGGTAAGATCAGAGGAGAAGAATCAAACGGAATGATCTGTTCAATCGCAGAATTGATTGCGGATCAGCGATTATTAAGTGATGAAGATAAAGCAGGAATTCATGTCTTAGATGAAGATGCTCCAGTTGGAGAAGAAGCATTATCTTATTTAGGATTAGATGATTTCATTTTAGAAATTGGTTTAACTCCAAATAGAAGTGACTGTATGGCTATGATTTCATTAGCCTATGAAGTAGCGGCTGTATTAGATCGTAAAGTTACTTTACCTGAAGTTACTAAATACGAAGAAAAGAAGAGCGATATCACTGTTGATGTAGAAACAGATCTATGTACATTCTTTGGGGCAAAGCTTGTTAAAGGTGTTGTTACAAAAGAATCTCCAGCATGGTTAAAGAATGCTTTATTATCAAGTGGTATTAAGCCAATCAACAACATTGTTGATATCTCTAACTTTGTCATGGTAGAAACAGGTCAGCCTATTCATATGTATGATTATGACAAATTAACTAACAAGGAATTTGTTGTAAAGACTGGATTTACTGGTAAATACAAGATGCTAGATGGGGAAGACTACGAATTATTAGCAGAAGATGTTATCGTATCAACTGATGGTGGTGTAGGATGCATCGCTGGTATCATGGGTTCTGACTCAACTAAGATTGATGAAAATACAAAGAATATCGTTATTGAAGCAGCAACATTTGATGGTCCACAGCTTCGTCAGAGCGCAAGACGTCTTAACTTGTTGACAGATGCTTCTCAGCATTTCATTAAAGGTGCTATCAATACAAAGAATTCATTACATGTATTAGATCGCTGTGCTGATTTATTAAAACAGTATGCTGAAGCAGAAGACATCTATGAAACTGTTGCTACACAATACAATGAAGAAGAAAAACATGTAGAAGTAAGCGTAGAAAGAGTCAATGGATTATTGGGTACTTCATTTACAGAAGAAGAAATCAAGAACGTCTTTGATCGTCTATGTTTCACTTATACATTAAATGAAGGTAACTTTGATGTAGTCGTACCATCATATCGTAATGATATTACAATGGATGCTGACTTGATTGAAGAAGTTGCAAGATTATATGGTTATGATAACCTTCCTTCTACATTGCCAGAAATGTCAATGACACAGGGCTTATTGACAGATAAGCAGTCTAAAGAAAAATTAATGAGACATATGCTTGCTCATTTAGGTCTACATGAAACATTAACTTACACATTGACATCACCATCTAAAGAAAATGATTTCAATCTTTTCCATAATGCTGATGATCAAGTTAAATTAATGTGGCCATTAGGTGAAGAAAGAAGTGTCACAAGAAAATCACTTATTCCTCATCTTCTAGAAGTTATCAAATATAATAATGATCATGCTATTAAAGATGTACACATCTTCGAAATTGCCAACACTTACTCAGCACAGGATAAAGAAATTTCTGAATTAGCTATTGCGATGAGCGGTAATTATGTAGATGTACCTTGGTTAGGTGAAAAGACACCTGTTGATTTCTATGTTGTCAAAGGAATTCTTGAAACACTATTTAAGGCATTAAACATTGAACCAAGTCGTTATACTTTAGAAAAAGTAGAAGCTGACAATAAAGATTATCATCCAGGTAGAAGTGCCTACATTAAAGTTGGTAAAACAATTGTTGGTTTAGTAGGACAGATTCATCCTGCTAAAGCGAAGAAGTATGAAGTCAATGATACTTATGTTGTTACACTTAACTTAACTGCATTATTATCAATGCGTTCAAGCAAGATCAAGTTTACATCATTGCCACAGTATCCATCAGTTGATCGTGATATTGCTTTAGTGGTAGATAAAGATGTACCAGCATCTGAAATTGAAAGAACAATCTTTAGAGCATCTAAGATTCTTAAATCCACAACAATCTTTGATGTCTATGAAGGTGAACATGTAGAAGAAGGCAAGAAATCAGTTGCTATTTCTATGATGTTCCAGGATGAAGAACGTACATTGGATGAAAAGACAATCAATGAAGCAATGGATAAAGTTCTTTCTGCAGTAGAAAAAGCATTCCATGCAAAATTAAGACAGTAAAACTAAGGGGAAACCCTTAGTTTTTTTTACAAATTAATAAATTGAATGAAAACATTAACATTGATAGAATATAATTATGTATTAAGTAAGACATAGATTGTAATATATTTTTATTGAACACACATCTCGTTTATTATTGATGAAAAAGGTGAATATGAATACTTTATTTAAGAAAATAACAGATAGTTTTATGGGATATACCATAGGAACAATATTTCAGATTATTTGTGGAAGCATTATTGGTGTCATTATAGTGAGTTTAATTGTAGTAAGTTACGTGGCCTTTGGCTTAAATGTAACCAATTATAGTAATGTGGATGTCGTTTTATCATCATTGCCTGCATGGGTTGAAACGGGTGCTAGCTATTTATCAAGTATTGGTCTTTGGGTCATGGGTTTATTATGGTTTATGCGTAAAAACAATAGACCCTTATACAAGAGCATTGGGACGTATGTAAAAGGTAATAATATAAAGAACTTTGTTATTGGGTTATTTGTTGGTATTGTGTTAAATGGAGCATGTGTTCTTGTTTCACTTATGAATAAAGATATAGTCATAAAGTATCAAGGATTTAATTTTATTCAAGCCTTCTTGGTATTATTATGTGTCTTTGTACAATCTTCTGGTGAAGAATTGATTTGTAGAGGATATTTGTATCAGAAGCTGTTAAAGAAATATGAAAAACCTATTATTGCAATTGTGGGGAATGCCTTATTATTTGCACTGCTTCATTTTTCTAATTCAGGTGTGACTATATTATCTGCAATCAATATTCTTTTAGCAGGTATCGTATTTTCTTTGATGGTCTATCATTTTGATAGCCTCTGGATGGCTATGGGCGCTCATACAACATGGAATTATCTTCAAAATATTGTTTTTGGATTACCTAACAGCGGTATCAAGATGCGATATTCTATCTTTAAACTTACAAGTGCAAGAGATGGAATTGCTTATACGAAAAGTTTTGGGGTAGAAGGTTCACTTATGGTGACATTGCTTTTTATACTTGTAATAGGTGGTGTTATTTTTTTAAAGAAGAATCCTCATACAACTGATATTTGGAAATAAAGACTAAGGAGAAATCCTTAGTTTTTTGAACATAGAGCCATTTTCTTTATCTTTTATAATGATTATAATAAAAAATGACGTATAATAATGAGAAGAAGAGAGGGAATGTCATGAAGAAGAGAAGTGGGCTTATAGGTTTATCTTTTGTAATAGCAATAACAGCAGGACTTTATGCCTTTGTGGTAAACAATCCTATTCATGCTCATCAGCATCGTATAGGGGAGACGTATATGACAATGAATAATACGTTTTATGATGCTATACATGAAGAAGTAAAAAAGATTACTGATGAACATAATGATATTCTTATTACAAGAGATCCATTATTGAGTGTTGAAAAGCAATTAGAACAATTAGATCATTTTAAACAGCAGCATATTGACGTGTTGATTATCAATCCTGTTGATGGTAATGATGATAGAATCATCAATAATTTAAAAGAGCTAAAGAGAAATGGGATTTCTATCATTGTAGTAGATAGTCAGTTAAAAGAAGAACAGTTTGTAGATTGTACAATCCTTTCTGATAACTATAACGCTGGTGTGCTTTGTGCTAAAGATATGATGAAAAATATTAAGAGTGCAAAGATTCTGTTGCTAGAACATCTCGCAGCCTTGTCAGCTGTCGATCGTATTAAAGGCTTTACTGATACAATCAAGAATCATCCTGAATATCAGATTATTGATCGAGAAGATTGTTCTGGCCAGACAGAAATTGCGATGCCTAAGATGAAGGCCATGATTGAAAGACATTCTCATTTTGATGTCCTGATGGCCTTGAATGATCCTAGTGCACTAGGCGCGTTGGCAGCTATTGAAGAAGCGAAGAGTCGTCAATCATTCATGGTTTATAGTGTTGATGGTTCACCGGATATGAAGAAACTGATCAATGATACAAATGGACGCTATTATACAGCGGCACAGTCTCCGCTGATGATGGGGAAGAAAGCTGCCAATAATGCTTATCGTCTAATAAAAAAGAAGAATGTGTCAGCTAAGGTTATCGTGCCAGTATCACTTGTTGGCAAAAATAATATTTCAGATTATGATTTATCGGGGTGGCAATAATGGATACGGTTAATGACAGACATATAGGATTATTTAGAAAATCTTTGATTCTCTTAAATTTTGTGGCAGTTATCTACAATGCGTTCTTGTTCCTTTTTATTACAAAATATATTGTAGTTAATGGGTTATCACATTCACTTATTGAAAGTATCGGCAGTATTCCTCGTTCACCGGGTTATACCTTTTTTGCGTCAGTAGGTTCTTTTAGCATCTTGTTATTGGTGATGTATTTTAGAATTGATCTAGAAGAAAAGCATCGTGTCAGCAAGGATCTTCTTACCTTCATAGAGATGATATTGATGATGGCAATTCTCTATTTGCTTTATGATTGTTATAATGGAATCATACTGTTTGTCTTTGCGGATATTATCTACAATGCAAGAGATAATAAGTATTGGCTATGGTTTTTAGGAATAAGTTTTGGCATGTTGCTGCTTTCAAATTATTCATTGATTTCTACCATCATGAAGATGCCTTCTCTTGATGTCTATATTCGCTTTATGCCCCGTGCTACTGGAGTGACTATTTCTTTCTTTAGAAGTTTCATTGATTCATTGAATATGGTGCTCTTCATTTTATTCTTGATTACTTACCTGATTACATCTTTGGATGAACAGAGTCATATCAAAGAGGAACTAGATATGGTATCCCAAGTTAATACAGAATTAAACAGCTATGTTGCCTTAACTGAAAAAATAGCGGAAGACAGGGAAAGAAAGAGAATTGCCAGGGAAATTCATGATACCTTGGGTCATGCATTGACGGGTATTGCAGCAGGTGTAGATGCCTGTATTGTACTTATTGATAGTGATGTAGATCGTACTAAACAGCAGTTAAAGATAGTCAGTGGTGTTATCCGTGAAGGAATCGGTGATGTTCGTCGTTCACTTAATAAACTTCGTCCTGGAGCATTGGAAGATCGTACTCTTAAGGATGCAATCATAAAGATGATTGATGAATATCGTGAACTATCTAAATTGAATATTTCACTTTATTATGAGTGGGATTATATTGACTTCGATAATACGAAAGAAGATATTCTTTTCAGAATGATTCAGGAGTCAATTACGAATTCTTTAAGACATGGTCATGCTAAAAATGTAGAAATCAATCTGTTCAATACAGAACAGTGTTACTATATTATCATTCAGGATGATGGTATTGGTTCAGAACATATTACATATGGTTATGGCTTAAAACAAATGAAAGAACGTCTTGCCATGATTGGCGGGAGTGTAGAATATATAGGAGATCAGGGATTTAGAACAATGGCCATGATCCCTAAGGTAAAAGGGGAGGATAAAAATGATAAAAGTACTAATAGCAGATGATCAGGCTCTTATTAGAGAATCTCTTCAGATTGTATTATCCACACAGCCTGATTTATCATTAACAGGAGTAGCAGGAAATGGTTTTGAAGTCCTCGATGCTATCAAGGAAGAATTGCCCGATGTTATTCTTATGGATATACGTATGCCAGGTATGGATGGCGTTGTCTGTACTAAAGAAGTCAAGGAGAAATATCCTTCAGTCAAGATTATTATCTTAACAACATTCGATGATGATGATTTTGTCTTCAGTGCCTTAAAGTATGGTGCTTCAGGTTATCTTCTTAAAGGGGTATCGATGGAAGAACTTGTTCATGCGATCAAGACTATTCATAGTGGGAAAGCTATGATCAACCCAGATATTGCGACAAAGGTTTTTAAGCTCTTCTCTAAAATGGCACAGTCCAATTATACAATTCAGGTAGATGAACATAATTGTGATGATCTTACATCAATGGAATGGAAGATCATTCAGCAAATCGGCAATGGCTTATCAAATAAAGAGATTGCCTCTAAGCTCTTCTTATCAGAAGGGACTGTCAGAAACTATCTTTCTCATATCTTATCTAAGCTCTCTTTACGAGATCGTACTCAGCTTGCTATATGGGCTGTGCAGACTGGTGTAACTATGAAGGAGATTCCTGATGATTAATATGATCAAAAGTCATCAGAAAACGATCGTTATCTGGATTATATCTTTAGCTTGTTTATCTTCATTTATCTATTGGAATAATCCAGAACGTGTCATTACGATCACGTTAGGAACGTATGTAGGAAGTCCCTGGGATGTGCCTGATCCTACTAGCTATAAGCTGCTTGATCGTATTATCAAGAATTTTGAAAAAGAGAATCCTACAATTAAGGTGAAGTATGAACCTGGTATTGCCAAGTCTGATTATTCTTCCTGGTTATCAGAATTGATTGTTCAAGGAAAACAGCCGGATGTATTTGTCGTACCAGATGATGACTTTAACTTATTATTAAGTACAGGTGCACTTGATAATCTTAATAGACTTGTAAAAGAAGATCGTTTTAATACCAATATCTTCTTTGATTCAGCTATTGATGCTGGCGTTGTCAATCATGAAGTATACGCTTTGCCGTTTTCTAGTAATCCAGTGATGATGTGCGTTAATATGGACATATTAAAAAAAGAAGGAATTACGATACCAGATCATTGGACTATCGAAGAATTCTATGACATGTGCAATAAAATCACTAAGGATACAGATCATGATGGAGTATTAGATCAATTTGGAGTCTGTGATTATACATGGAAAGATGTTATCGCGGGATATGGAATTTCTTTATTTAATGAAGAAGGAACAAAATCTTATTTTAATTCATCAAAGGTAAAAAAAGCGTTTGCGATGTTAAGTAAGATCACACACCTTAATAAGAATATAAAAGTAAGCTCAGAAGACTTTGATAAAGGGAAGGTAGCCTTTATGCCAATGACATTGGCACAATATAGAACTTATAAGCCTTATCCTTATCGTGTAGCCAAGTATTCTACCTTCAGCTGGAACTGTCGTTCTATGCCTACTTCTACTAGCAATGCGGCCTATCAGATGAAAACAGCTTTAATTGGATTATCATCTCGATCTAATCATAAGCAGTCAGCCTGGAAGTTTTTGAAAATGATCTGCAGTGATCCAGATGTTCAGCAATTGATTCTAGAACAGTCACAGGGTGCTTCACCGGTAAGAGAGGTCATGAATGATTCTTTTACTGATAATCTATTTAAGAGAAATGGTTTTGGATCAAGTGAACTGACAGCACAGCGTATTAATACAATCATGGAGCAGACAATTGCGTATCCTAAGTTTAAGAAGTATGCTCGTGCCATGGAAGTAGCAGATTATCTTGTAACCCTTTCATTAGCTAACAACAGCTTGGATGCTGATCTATCACAAATTCATCAGAATATTCAAAAGTTATTATAAAGCAGTCAAATGACTGCTTTTTTTGATGTAATAATCAATTTTTTCGTGATGACAAATGTCACATACTAACATGATAAATATCATCAACACTTCATGACGTTTGATACGTTACAGCGCTTTCATTCTTGTATAGAATATAGGTACAACATGAGAGGAGAGAGATAATGAAATATTTGGTATTAGTTAGTCATGGCGGTTTTGCGGCTGGATTAAAATCTTCTCTTGCAATGTTTGCAGGAGACAAGATGGACCAAGTTATTGCGACTGGTTTAGAAAACGGAAAGTCTGCAGCTGAATTTAGAGATGTGTTCAAAGAAGCAATCTCACCAATTCAGGCCGAAGATGAAATGGTATTGTTAGCTGATATTATTGGTGGATCACCATTAACTACTGCATTAGATGTTTTAGGTGAAATGAACAGATTGGAATCAACTGTAGTTGTTGGGGGAATGAATTTACCTATGGCATTAACTGCCGCAGTTATGAAAGATGCACTTGATGGAGATGCGTTGGCAACAACACTTGTAAGTGAAGCAACTACTGCTTTACAGCAGTTTAAAGCAACAGCAGAAGATGCTGATGAAGAAGACGATATTTAAGGAGAATAAAAATGGCAATTAGTTTCGTAAGAATTGATGACCGTATGATTCATGGTCAGACAGTAACAAGATGGTCTAAGGAATATCCTTGTACAGGACTTATCGCAGTTAATGATGCAGCAGCATCAAATACAGTTTTAAAACAGGCATATAAGAGTGCTTCTGATAAGAAGACTTTTGTATGGACTAAAGAACATTTTAAAGATGTTAAAGAAAAGGTTACAAATAGTAAAGATAAATATTTCTTAATTACTAAGAACCCACTTGATATGAAAGAATTACTTGTGGATGAAGGATTTGTTCCTGGAGATGTAAAAACAGTAATTGTTGGTCCATGTAATGATAGACCTGGTGCTGTGAAATTAGGAAATAATCAGTCTATTACTCAGGAAGAAGCTGAAGCTTTTGAAGCTATCAGTAAAGCTGGTTATGAAGTGAAGTTTTCTTTAGTTCCTGATGTATCTATTGGTACATGGGATGACTTCAAAGGAAAATTTGGCTTTTAACATAAAATTAAAGAAAAGGGAGAAAAATTATGACAATTAGTTGGTTACAGGCTGCTTTGCTTGGTCTATTTGCTTGTTTAGCATCTATGCCAGGTCTAGGTGGTACATCTATTGGTAACTACACATTAGGGCGTCCTTTAGTAGGGGGACTTGTGTGTGGTCTTATCTTAGGTGATTTAAGATTAGGTATTATTTGTGGTTTAGCATTACAGGTTGTTTACATCGCATTAGTAACACCTGGTGGAACAGTTTCAGCTGATGTACGAGCTATCTCTTATATCGGTATTCCACTTGCAATGGTTGCTATTAAATCTCAGGGTATTGATCCATTATCTGGCAATGCAAAGAGCATGGCTACTTCAATGGGTACTCTAGTAGGTACATTAGGTACAGTATTATTCTATGGTACTGCTACATTAAACTTGGTATGGCAGCACATTGGATGGAAGGCTATCGAAAATGAAGATTTCCATAAAGTATATTTAGTAGACTGGGGATTACCTTGGATCTCACATTTCTTATTCTCATTTATTCCTACATTATTATTATGCCGTTTCGGTGCAGATGCCGTTACTGCATTAAAGACAGCTTTACCAATGGATGGTATTCCAATGAGAACACTATTCACAGTTGGTCAGTTATTACCATGTGTCGGGATTGCTATCTTATTAAAACAGATTGTAGAAAAAGCTACAGACTTTATCCCATTCTTCGTAGGATTTACTCTTGCAAAATCTTTAGGATTAAACTTAGTTTCTTGTACAGTCATCGCAATGATCTTTGCGGTTATCTACTATGAATTAGAAATGATCAAACAGAGAAAAACTGTTGCTGTAGATGCCATCGATGATGAAGAAGAGGAGGACATTTAATTATGGAAAAGAAAATTAGTAAAAAGGCGTTATCTCGTTCCTTCCATCATTGGTATTATGGTAACTTAACTTGCTTTACTCAGGAACATATGCAGACATTCGGTTATCTTGCATCTATGTTACCAATCGTTGAAGATCTTTATGACAACAAAGAAGATCAGAAACGTTCTATGAATACTTATACAGCATTCTTCAACACTGAACCTCAGATTGGGGCATTAGTTGTTGGTATCACTGCTGGTTTAGAAGAAGCACGTGCTAATCAGTCTGGTGAAGTTGATGACGAAACTATCAACGGTTTACGTGCAGGGTTAATGGGTCCTTTAGCTGGTATCGGTGATTCATTAATCGTAGGTACATTGATTCCAATCCTTCTTGGTGTATCAATGGGTCTTTCAAGTGGAGGTAGCCCAATTGGTGCCATCTTCTACATTGTTGTATGGAACTTACTTGCTTACTTTGGTATGAAGTTTGCATACTATAAAGGTTATGAATTAGGTGGAAAAGCTGTAGAATTCTTAGTTGGTCCAGTTGGAAATTCATTAAGAAAAGCAATTGGATGCTTAGGTGCTATGGTTATTGGTGCGGTAGCTGCATCATGGGTACCTATCACTACTGCTATTTCATTAAAAAATGCTAATGGTAAAGAATACTTAAATTTACAGAATCAGTTAGATGGTGTATATCCTGGTTTACTTACTGGTGTATTCATCGTATTCTGCTGGTGGTTAATGGCTAAAAAGAACATTTCACCTATCAAGGTTATGTTATTATTAGTTGTTATCGCATTCTTAGGAGTACTCTGTGGATTCTTCAATCCTGGTTTAAAATATTAATAATAAGGAGATTCAAACATGGACAAGAGATTATACAACGCCTATATGGAAGAGATTGCTTATCAGAAACATATGCTACAGAACGTACAGCGCTGGCTCAGTTTATCCTTCCTCATCTCGACAATTGGTGTGCTGCTTGCTTATATGTATGCTTCAGCATCTCTGATTATTGCAATCATCGGTTATCTGCTTGTCTTTGTGGGAGTACTCTCGACCTTAACCTTTGGGCTTGGTTTTTATAGAGGTCGTAAAAATGTAAATAAGGTAATTGATGAATTTGAAAATCGCGTTCATTTATCCAATACTCCTCATTAAGTTGCCTTATTAAAAGGACATTCCTTCCCCAGGAATGTCCTTTTGTTATTGATGATATGGTATCGAAGAAATCTCAGTATGAGCGTTACCATATATAAGTGATAAAAGTGTAGCAGCTTTATATTCTAAGGTTAATGAGGGATGCTGATGTTTAGAAATATTAGCAATGATCTTAAAATCAGTTCGTTTTTTCTGTTCCTTAATATAAAGTTGTCCCTTTTTAGAGAAAGCTAAGAGGCGGATATAGTCAATTTGCATCATGGCGGAAACGTCTTCTTTCTTATTATTTAATAAGATATGTACAAGCATGCGCGAAATACGAGAACGTGTATATCTTTTTGATGTTAATCTATTGATGAGATCTTCCATATTATCAGTTTTCTTTATTGTATCTTTTAAGAGGTTTTCAATTCCTTCATCTACAAGATGAATAGAGGAAAGCTGCTCATTAAATAAGATCGCATATTTTAGATAAGGAAAAAATTCTGAGAAGCTATAGAGATGTTCATCTTTATAATATTGATAACCCGGTAATTGTGATGAGACATCGATATGGGCGTGCAGCGCTTTTCTTAATGATGTTGCGCTGGCAATCTCTTGAAGCTTTTCTTCATGATAATCATTTGTACGCTTGATGCAGTGCATCCTTATATCATAATGATTATGAATGATTTCTTTAACGTAGCTTAAGCCAAGCAGATCGTTTGGGGTTTTTACTTCTTTATTTAATAATAAAGATAGAGCACGGTTGCAGGCATCAGGATAGCGCAGACCTTGATCCATAGCTTTTTTGATGGCAGTGTTGTATTGTTCCTGATGATTTTCTATAGTATTGGCAATTTCAATAAATTGTTCAATATCACCATTTTCGCTTCCGAAGAGTAAATCGGTAATGCCCATTTCATGAAGGAGGGTCATTGCTCCTTTAGCAAAGTAGTCAGCACTTTCTACAGCATAGATTGTTGGCAGTTCGATAACGATATCTGCACCACTTTCAATAGCTATGCGACTTCTGATCCATTTAGATATAATTGCTGGTTCTCCACGTTGTACAAATTGAGGAGACATCACTATTATTGTAAGATCTGGTTTGACTATTTCCTGGGCCTTCTTTAAATGATAAAGGTGCCCTTTGTGGAATGGGTTGTATTCAGCGACAATGCCTAATATTTTCATAAAATCACCTCAAAAAATAGTTTAACATGACTCATAAAAAAATAAAGAAATTATCATTGGAAATTTGTTCATCTTTCCATTGACTTACAAAAACTTCTTCTATATAATGTGTTATGCGAGTTATAGAGGTGATAATCTTGAAGTGGAGTCTTAATTGGCTAATTAAACAAAAGAATGGACAATTTGATTTCGAAGAGAGTCTTACATTTCCAAAAGAAATGTTCTATAACTTATCTCAAATCAATGGATTGAAAGACAGTGTGAGGGTTTCTGGTCACGGTCACTTCTTTGAAGCTGATCAAAGATTATATGTAACACTTCACGTTGAAGGCACTATGATTGTTCCTTGTGCTATTTCATCGGAACCGGTGGAGTATCCGTTTGAACTAGACGAAACAGAAATCTTTGCCTTTTACAAGCCTGACGAAGATGAGGATGTCATTGAGGCTAAGAAAGACACAGCCGATTTGACACCTGTGGTATTCCAGGAAATCATGATGGTAGTACCAATGAGAGTTGTCAAGGAAGGTGCTGAACTAACGCGCACTGGAAAAGGCTGGCAAGTCCTTGATGAGTCAGATGTTCATGCGAATGAAGAAGACAATCCTATTGATCCAAGGCTAGCAAAGCTAAAAGATTATTTTAAGAACAAGGAATAAGAGGAGGTAATACTTATGGCAGTACCATTTAGAAGAGTATCTAGTACAAGAAGAAACAAAAGAAGAACACATGACAAATTAACAGCACCTACTGTTATCGTTTGTCCTGAATGTGGTGAATTCACTTTACCACACAGAGTATGCAAACATTGTGGTTCTTACAATGGCCAGAAAGTCATGGAAGTAAAGTAATATGACATAAATTAAGGTGGAGATGATTCTCCATCTTTTTTTATTTTATAATAAAGAATAAAAAAGCAAGCAATAGGCTCTGAATATCGCTTTAAATAGCCCAAAATGGTGATCTGAGAGATTTTTTAAAAAAATTAGACAAAAATGCTTTACAAAGAGGAGAGGTGATGATAATATAAGTGAGCACTCAGCGAGAGCCGAGTGGCCTGAACATTGAAAACTGAACAGAAACACGTCAAATAGATGAGTGA
>NZ_JAGBIX010000085.1:0-24536 GCF_017934775.1 Kandleria sp.
TACGGTAAGATGCATACAGCTTTCTCCTTTCTAAAGACTCGGAAATAGGATTTCCTGTATGTATATTATACCATATATTTTAACCGCCATTTATCCCACGGCCTAAAGGCACGTGGGTTTTCTGTCGGGAACTTTATAAAGCATATGATTTTTATTACAATCAATGAAAGAAGACTTCCATCAAAATAACTATTCATCTACTTGCTTATCCTCTCTTTTAAAGTGAATATAGAGTATTCCTGCTATACCACATACAATGAAAATCAATGAGATGATCTGAGCCATTCTTAATGACCCAAGCATCAATGAGTCAGTTCGCATTCCTTCTACAAAGAATCGAACAATCCCATAACCTACAAAATAAGAGAAAAACTGTATTCCATTCTTTTTTGATATTCTCTTTACTACCAGAATGATCAACAAGAACAAAATGACATTTCCTACTGATTCATAAAGAAACGTAGGATGATGATAAGCACCTTCAATATACATGTGATCAACAATAAATGAAGGAAGATGAAGTCCCTTCAAGAAAGAAAGAGATACTTCTCCACCAAAGGCTTCCTGGTTAAAGAAATTCCCCCATCGTCCACATGCCTGAGCAATAAGTACTCCTGGCATAATAGCATCACCGGCTACAAAGAAATCTATTTGATGTTTCTTAAAATAGTAGACACTATAAATAAGTCCTGTGAAAAGACCTCCCTGTATTGCCAATCCTCCATGCCATATCGCAATGATATCTTCTGGATGACTAGCATAAAGCTCTTTCCACATGAAGATCACATACCAGATACGAGCACCAATAATGCCAGTAACCATTACGCCAAAGAAATAGTCAGATAAAATGTTAGGCGCGTATCCTAATTTCTTGAATCTATATCTTCCTAATTGATATGCAAATAAAGCACCAAGGAGGATGCATACCGCATAATAGCGAATATTAAATCCTCCTATGGATACTAAAGTATGAAAGTCTGGAAATAGCTTCATGACTATTCCCCTTTCATCTTAATATTTTTCATGATTCTATTAACAAATTCTTTACTTGAATCAAAGCCATCAGCCTTAAGCTGCATGTTCATGACTGCTGATTCAATAATAACTGACATACTACGTCCACCTGTAACTGGAACAACAATCTTTGGAATAGGGACATTTAAGATTTCTTCTGTCACATCGTCTTCTTCTACACCAATACGTGTGTATTCTCTTGATGGTAACCAACGATCAAGCTGGATAATCAAGTCTACATTATCTTTCGCAAGACATGAGCCAATTCCAAACATCTTTGATACATCAATGACACCAATTCCTCTGATTTCTAGAAGGTTGTTCAATACAGCAGGAGCTTTACCTACAATATGTTGTCCGACATGATAAAGTTCAACAGCGTCATCCGCAATAAGCTGATGTCCTCTTTTGACTAGTTCAAGGGCAATTTCTGATTTTCCAATCCCACTATCTCCACGAATGATAACACCTTTACCATAAATATTTAAGAATACCCCATGAATCAATGTTTCAGGTGCTAGCTTCTCATCCAATTTAGACTGAAGATCAATCGAAACACGTCCAGTTGGCATATTTGTCTCAAATATTGGGAAATTTCTCTTAATAGCAATATTTCTTAAGATATCTGCACATTTATATCCTTTACATACAATAATGCATGGTGTTTCATCATTGACTAACTTAGAGAAACAAGCTAACTGTGCTTCTCTTGTCATTTCATCAATAAATGCATTTTCTTTTTCTCCAAGAAGAATAATTCTTCTGAAGTCACTGTGCTTAAAGAATCCAGCCAATTCGAAGCCTGGTCTATTTGTATCAGCTACAAATACTTCTCTTTCAAGAGAGCTTTCATCACCAGAAATCTGTACGAATGTAGACTGTGGTAAAAGATCCTTTAATTTAACTGATTTTGCCATAATGCCTCCTTATAATAAGTCCTTAAGGAACTGTCCAGTACGACTTTCTTCACATTTTGCGACTTTTTCAGGTGTTCCCGATACTACAATTGTACCACCTGCGTCTCCGCCTTCCAACCCTAAATCGATAATGTGATCCGCAACTTTTATGACATCGAGGTTATGTTCAATAATGAGAACGGTGTCACCGTTATCTACTATTTTATTTAATACTTCTATAAGTCTTGCCACATCATCACTATGTAAACCTGTTGTTGGTTCATCGAGAATATAAAGGGTCTTTCCAGTTGCACGCTTCTGTAGTTCAGACGCTAATTTAACACGCTGAGCTTCTCCACCTGACAAGGTTGTAGCTGATTGACCAAGTTTAATGTAGCCAAGTCCCACATCATAAAGTGCTTTTAACTTATTATAAATACGAGGAAGATTTTCAAAGAAAGACAATGATTCTTCCACAGTCATTTCTAATACATCATAGATATTCTTATCTTTAAATGTTACCTGAAGTGTCTCTTCGTTATAACGTTTTCCACCACATTCTTCACATGGCACATACACATCTGGCAAGAAGTGCATTGAAATACGTTTTACACCATCACCCTGACACGCTTCACAGCGTCCTCCTTTGACATTGAAAGAGAAACGTCCTTTATCGTATCCGCGCATCTTGGCTTCCTGTGTTTTCGCAAAGAGATCTCTGATATCATCAAAGACGCCTGTATATGTTACCGGATTAGAACGTGGTGTTCTTCCAATTGGTTCCTGAGATACTTCAATGACCTTATCGACATTCTCAATACCTCTTATTTCTCTATGGGCACCTACACGATCTTTAGAATGATAGATTTTTTCTCTTAATCCTCTACAAAGAATATCATTAACCAATGTAGATTTACCTGAACCTGATACACCAGTTACGACAATCATCTTTCCAAGCGGGAACTTCACATTAATATTCTTTAAATTATGTTCCTTAGCTCCCCTTACTTCAAGGAATAATCCGTTACCTTTTCGTCTTTTCTTAGGTACTTCAATTCTTTTTGTACCTGCAAGATACTGTCCAGTAATAGAGTTAGGATTATTCATGACTTCCTGTGGTGTCCCACATGCGACAACCTGTCCACCATGAACACCAGCTCCTGGTCCGATGTCTACAATATAATCAGATTCTCTCATTGTTTCTTCATCATGTTCAACGACAAGCACACTGTTTCCAAGATCTCTCATCTCACAAAGAGTGCGAATGAGCTTTTCATTATCGCGCTGGTGAAGACCGATTGATGGTTCATCTAAAACATAAAGAACACCAGTAAGACGTGAACCAATCTGTGTAGCTAAACGGATACGCTGAGCTTCTCCACCAGATAACCCACCAGCATGTCTTGCTAAAGTAAGATATCCTAATCCTACATTCTGCAAGAATGTCAATCGATCTTTGATTTCTTTTACAATCAATCTTGAAATCTTTTCTTCCATGATAGAAAGCTTCAATGAAGAAATCCATGCTAAAGCATCATTAATAGATTTATTTGTTAAATCATAAATAGATAATCCATCAACCTTAACTGATAAGACCATCTCATTTAAACGTGCACCACCACAAGTAGGACATGTCTGTTCACGCATAAATGAAGAGTACCATTCCTTGGCCCAAGAAGAATTTGTTTCTTCATATCTTCTTGCAATTAAGGTTTTTACCCCTTCAATATACTGCGTTGCACGTGAGATATTTCCTGAAGAAGAAACTGTCTCATATGAAATAGGTTTATCTGATCCAATAAAGATAATCTTTAATTCTTTCTTAGTAAAATCTTTAAGTGGCTTATCTAAATCAATATGATAAGCTTCACATAGCTTAAGGAATTTTTGCCATTCTAATCGATCAGTTCCTACTGCTGTCTTAAAATAGCGCAATCCTCCCTGGTTAATACTTAAAGACCAATCAGGTACAAGCAGATTATCATCTACAACACTTTTAGTACCTAATCCTTTACAATCAGGACAGGCTCCTAATGGGTTGTTAAATGAGAAAAGACGTGGTTCAAGCTTTGGTACACTGAATCCACAAATAGGACAAGCCTGATTTTCTGAGAACAGCTTTTCTGTTTTCTTTGTAAGATTCTCTACAATACATTCTCCACCTGCTAATTTTAATGCCGTTTCTAATGAATCAGAGAGACGTGAACGATATCCTTCTTTTTTGATAATACGATCCACAACTACATCGATCGTATGTTTTTTATTTTTTTCTAAGACTATATCTTCATCAAGAGTAAACATCTCTCCATCCACCTTGACTCTGACAAAGCCTTCTTTTCTAAGCTTCTCAAAAAGGTCCTTATGTGTCCCCTTCTGATTCATAGCCATTCTTGCTAATACCTGAAGCTTATCTCTTTCATCGTATTGATCAACAATGTCGCACATCTGCTTAATTGTTTGTGCTTCAATACGAATATTATGATGAGGACAATACGCATGTCCAATACGCGCATATAACAATCTTAAATAATCATAGATTTCCGTAACAGTTCCAACTGTAGAACGTGGGTTATTGGATGTTGTCTTCTGATCAATCGCAATAGCTGGTGAAAGTCCCTCAATACTATCGACGTCAGGTTTCTCCATTCCCCCAAGGAACTGTCGTGCATAGGCACTTAACGATTCTACATATCGTCTTTGCCCTTCCGCATAGATTGTATCAAATGCCAAGGACGTCTTTCCGCTACCTGATAACCCTGTTAAGATAACAAGTTTATTTTTAGGAATCTCTATGTCAATATTCTTCAAATTGTTTTCCCTTGCCCCTTTAATGACAATCTTATCTGAATTCATGCAATAGTCTCCTTAATATACTTTCTTTCTTCATACCCTGAAGCTGCCATTCATAGGCCTGACGCAAAATATCACCGTATTGACGATGATCCTCTATCGGCAATGCCAATAGATCTTTCCCACTCACAAGTGCCTCTTCTGCATGATCTCCATACGAAGACACATATTCCTCTAATCTTTCATTAATAAATGCCATATCTTGAATGGCACATCTTCCTGTTCCCGCTTTATCACATCGCGAAAACCAGACCAAATCATTTAATGGGAAGATGCCATCAATCTTCTTTAATAATCTTTTATAGACAATTGGTCGAGAATGATCATAGAAGATCTTCATCAGTTCCATATGAACAAGAATCATCATTTTCACATAAGCACGAAGCTTCTTATTCTTAATGATCTTCACATCCTTAAAAACATCCACTCCTGCTTCATGATGACCAATAGCTCTTCCATCTTCTGTTGTCACTAACGGCTTTCCAATATCATGCAACAAAGCCGACCACATAAATGCGAGCGGCCAGCTGGTTTCCCCTTTAACTTCAGCTGCATGATCCAATACTAGCATCGTGTGATTCCAGACATTTCCTTCAGGATGATAATCAGGTCTTTGATGGGTATGAATCAATGCTTCTAAATAAGAAGGCAAAACCCCAACATCCTTTAGAAATGTCATGCCTAATGAAGGAAAATCTCCCATGAGAATCTTGACATATTCCTCATAGATTCTCTCTTCACTTAAATACTTTACTTTTTCTTTCATGTTCTTACATATTGTCTTAGTACGTTCACTTGCTTCAAGATGAAATCTTGATATAAAAGATGCTCCTCTATATAAACGTAAAGGATCTTCTTGAAAAGATTTTTCATCAATGACTTCTAAACGTTTGTCCATGAGATCATCATAGCCATGAAAGAAATCAAATAATTGTTTTGTCTTATAGTCAACCATCATCGCATTGATGGTAAAGTCTCTTCGTCTTGCAGCTTTTTCTAATGGAAGTTCACTATCGATAATGATATCGAAGTCCTGATGGCCACTTCCTCTGCTTTTTTCCTGTCTTGGTAAAGCAAATTCACAGTGTTGCAACAAATCCAGATGAACAACCGCAAATGATGCCCCAAAGGTTTCTACATGTCCAAAACGTGAAAGTATCTCACAGAGCTTATCATAGGATAGATGAAAGACTTCTACATCGATATCTTTTGATTCTCTTTTTAATAAGGTATCTCTTACAATACCCCCTACAAAAAAGAGCTGTCCTCCTTCTGATACAATTGCATCAAAGACTTCTTTTTCTTTTTCACTGATGGGAATATTAACCTGCATTTTTTATCTCCTCTATCGCATCACGCAGTTCCATTGCACGTTCAAAATCAAGGACTTTAGCTGCTTCACGCATCTGTTTTTCAAGTTCCGCAATCAGTTCACCCTTAGCCTTCTTGCTTACTTTCTTGCCACGCTTAACAAGCTTGCTGGCATCTTCTTGAACTTCCTGTCCTCTAATTGCATCACGAATTTCTTTCTTGATTGTCTGTGGCACAATATGATGCTCTTCATTATAAGCAATCTGAATCTTACGACGGCGTGATGTTTCATCAATAGCGGCTCTCATTGAATCTGTCATACGGTCTGCATACATAATGACTTTCCCATTCGCATTTCTTGCAGCACGTCCGATGGTCTGAATCAATGATCGAGAATTACGTAAGAATCCTTCCTTATCCGCATCAAGAATACAGACAAGCGATACTTCTGGAAGGTCAAGTCCTTCTCGTAAAAGATTGATACCAACAAGGACATCATATTTACCTAATCGAAGATCTCTTAATATTTCCGTACGTTCCAAGGTTTTTGTATCTGAGTGAATATATGCAACCTTGAAGCCATATTCTTTAAGATAATCAGTTAAATCCTCAGCCATACGTTTTGTAAGGGTCGTAATAAGAACACGTTCATCCTTCTCGATACGTTCTTCTATTTCACTGATAATATCATCAATCTGCCCTTCAATAGGACGAACATCCACAATCGGATCAAGAAGACCAGTAGGACGAATAATCTGTTCAACCACTTCACCCTTCGTACTTTCGAGTTCATAATCACCCGGTGTCGCAGACACAAATATAGCTTCCGGGATAAGCTTTTCAAATTCTTCAAAACGTAAGGGTCGGTTATCAAGGGCCGAAGGCAATCTGAATCCATATTCTACCAATGTCTCCTTACGACTGCGGTCTCCGTTGTACATTCCTCGAATCTGCGGCAACATGACATGGGATTCATCTACGATGATAAGAAAATCATCGGGGAAATAATCCAAGAGCGTATAAGGTCTCTGTCCTGGTTTTCTGCCGTCAATATGACGAGAGTAGTTCTCAATTCCGGGACATATGCCTACTTCTCTAAGCATCTCTATATCATGTCTGGTGCGCTGATCGAGGCGTTCATATTCTAGAGGTTTCTCTTCTTCTTTATAATAAGCAAGACGATCCTCTAATTCCTCAGAAATCGTCTGGCAGGCACGCTGCATCTTTTCAGCACTTGTAACATAGTCATCTGCTGGATAGATGGTGTACGTATTATAAGATGCAAGCAGTTTTCCTGTTAATGGATCCACTTCACAAATACGATCGACTTCGTCTCCAAATAATTCTATACGAATGATATAGGCTTCAGAGTGTCCTGGTACGATTTCGATTGTATCTCCACGTACTCTGAATGTTCCTTTAATCTGATCCATATCGTTTCTTGTATATTGTCTGTCTACCAAGAATGTCAACAGTTCTTTTCTGTCGATGATCTGACCTACTCTTAATGAGAAGATCATCTCTTTATATTGTTCTGGATTACCTAAACCGTAAATAGAGGCTACCGAAGATACGACTATCGTATCTTCTCTTTCAATTAGAGAGTTCATTGCGGCACTTCTAAGCATCTCTATTTCATAGTTGGTTTGTGCTTCTTTATCAATATAGGTATCACTTGATGGAATATAGGCTTCTGGCTGGTAGAAATCGAAGTTTGAAATAAAATATTCTACTCTATTATTAGGAAAGAATTCCTTTAATTCTGAATAAAGCTGTCCGGCCAGTGTTTTATTATGTGATAGTACAAGCGTCGGTTTATTGACCTGAGCAATCACATTGGCAAACGTAAATGTCTTACCAGTCCCTGTTCCACCTAGTAGAACCTGTGTTTTCTTTTTATTCTTTACCCCTTCTACAAGCTCTCTGATCGCTTCAGGCTGGTCACCCATAGGGGCAAAATCAGATACGAGCTCAAATTTTTTCATAATGCATCCTCCTATTTAAGCATGGATAAAGCTTTACTGTAGATGGGATCATAGCTCTTTGTACCAACTGCGTAAACATAAGCACTTAACAAATGATAATAGCTTTCCTGATCATAGTTTCCAGACTCTTTAAGATGTTCTTTTTTCTGGAATGCTTTTAAAGCATTTTGCGCATCCTTAGAAAAATAGCCATCCGTACGTCCTGGCTTATAGCCCAATGCATCTAACATGACTTCCATTGTTTTAATATAATCATTCAGCTGATCAAAATGATATGTAGCTGGTACTTTTTCTAGCTGTAGTTTGGCAAGTGGTGCATCACTTATTACTACATTTGGGACAATGCCCACCTTATTGATGGACGTTCCATCCGGTGTCAGCCATTTGGCATAAGTGTATTTTAAGACACCACCGTTAGCTAATGGCATTTCTACTTGTACAGTCCCTTTACCATATGTCTTCTCACCAACAATTGTGTAATTATTATTTTTCTTTAAAGATGAAGCCATAATCTCACTGGCAGATGCACTCATATTATTAACAAGAATTAATCCCTGTTCAAACTGATAATGATCATCTGTCGCATCTTTCACCTTAGTTACTTTTCCATTTTTTGTTTTTGTCATATAAAGTACAGTGTCTTTTTTATTTAATAAAGCAAGACATTCTTCTGCCGCATCGACATATCCTCCCCCATTATCTCGTAAATCAATAATGAGTGATTTCACGTTATTCTTCTTAAAAGAGGCAAGAGCCTTCTCAAACAATGAACTTGTAGCTGTACCAAACGTATTGATATCCACATATCCACAACGATGTCCATTGATATCCTTAATTCCATAATTAAGACTTGAATCCAATGATGAACGTTCAACATGAAGCACCATTCTCTTGCCGCCACGCAGTACCGTTAAAGAAACAGCTGTTCCCTTTTCACCACGGATAGCCTTGCCAATTTCTGAAGATGATTTATTATTAATTGAAATGCCAGCCACCTCAATAATAAGATCACCAGGCTGAACTTTTCCTTTTAAAGCTGGCGTATCAGGATAGACTGTAGTCACAATCGCTCCTTCTTTAGTTGTTAAATAATCAATACCAATACCATCATAGTCACCATCGACAGTATCCTGAAAAGAATCAAATTCTGATTTTGTCATATAGCTTGTATGAGGATCACCTGCACCAAGTACTAATCCTTTAGATAGACGTTCAAGTAAAGATGTATTTTCATTGGTTGTATCATAAAACTGATTATTCATTGCATTATAAAGCTGAAGCAGTGTGCGATTATTCAGCGAAGACTTTTCTGTTTCTTTATGAAAAAGAACGTATCCACCTCCGATGCCAAGAGCAAAACATAAAATACCAACAAGAAGGACAAATAGTGGCTTTATTCTTCTTTTTTTGCTTGCCATATACACAATAATCACCTCGTCTACTCATTTTATCATAATTGACTTAAATTTTATACAATGTTGCATAGAAATGAATTTATCCCCTTTATCTTATTTTCACCTTTTGTAAAAAAGCCACTTTTTCACTGTATATAAGCAATAAATTTTAATTTCTTAAGAAAATCTTAAGAAACAGTGTTGACTTCTCTTTCATTTATGGTATAGTAGCAAATGTATTCAAAAGTTAAGAAATTTTTAAGAATTACGTAAGAATTTCTTAAGGAAAGAGGATAGATATGAAGAAATTAATTAAGAAATTAACAATGTTCGCATTAGCTTTTATTATAATGGGTGGCGCATTTGCCATTAGCGCTGAAAACAGTGAAGCATTCGCTGCTACAAATAAAGCAAGAGTTTACGCTGAGTTAAAGGCATCAGGCTACAGCAAGGCTGCAGCTGCTGGAATCATGGCTAACATCAAGCATGAATCTAACTACAATCCAAACGCTGGACGTGGTGCTTATGGTTTAATTCAGTGGACTGGTTCAAGAAAGCGCGCATTAAAGAGATATGCTAAATCTAAGAAATTAAGCTACAAGTCAGTTAAAGCTCAGATCGGATATATGAACAAAGAGCTTAAGAGTGGATATAAAGGACTTTACAAACATCTTAAGACAGTAAAGAACAATAAATCTGGTGCTTATAAAGCAGCTCATAAGTTCTGTTATGATTTTGAAAGACCTGCCAATAAATCAAGTCGTTCAAAGAAACGTGGTAATACTGCTAAAAAGATTTATTCAAATCTAGCATAAGTAATAATCCTCCGGTTATCCGGAGGATTTTTTTATTGAGGTCAAAAAAGAACTCCCGAAGGAGTTCTTTTAGAATGTCTAGTATTATAATTCAGCGAAATACTTAATAGTTCTAACCATGTTAGAAGTGAATGAGTTTTCGTTATCATACCAAGATACAGTCTGAACTTCAGTATCACCATTTGGTAATTCGTTAACCATAGTCTGAGTAGCATCGAATAATGAACCATAAGTCATACCAACGATATCAGAAGATACGATTAAGTCTTCATTGTAACCGAATGATTCAGTCTGAGCTGCTTTCATAGCTGCGTTTACTTCTTCAACTGTTACTTTACCTTTAACTACAGAAGTTAATACAGTAGTTGATCCAGTAGGAACTGGTACACGCTGTGCAGAACCGATTAATTTACCTGCTAATTCAGGGATTACTAAACCGATAGCTTTTGCAGCACCTGTAGTGTTAGGAACGATGTTAACTGCACCTGCTCTTGCTCTTCTTAAGTCACCTTTTCTCTGAGGACCATCTAAGATCATCTGATCACCAGTGTAAGCATGAACTGTTAACATGATACCGCTCTGGATTGGAGCTAAATCATTTAATGCTTTAGCCATTGGAGCTAAGCAGTTTGTAGTACATGAAGCAGCAGAGATAATCTGATCTTCTTTAGTTAATGTTTCATTATTTGTGTTGAATACGATAGTCTTTAAATCGTTTCCAGCTGGAGCTGAGATAACAACTTTTTTAGCACCTGCTTTGATATGTGCAGAAGCTTTTTCTTTAGAAGTGTAGAAACCAGTACATTCTAATACTACGTCTACATCTAATTCACCCCAAGGTAATTCTTCAGCGTTTGGTTTAGCATAGATAGTGATTTCTTTACCATCTACAACGATTGAGTTTTCTTTAGCTTCTACTTTATCAGCTAAAGCATATTTACCCTGTGAAGAATCATACTTTAATAAATGAGCTAACATCTTTGGTGATGTTAAATCATTGATAGCTACGACTTCGTAACCTTCTGCACCAAACATCTGTCTGAATGCTAAACGACCAATACGGCCAAAACCATTAATTGCAACTTTTACTGCCATTTTATGACATTCCTCCTTAATTAATTTCTGCCCTTATTATAAGCCTTTGTGATTTATAAATCAACTTATAATAAAGTGTTTTCATTAATTTCATTTTCACGATTCATTTTATGCCCATTTCATGAAAATAATTTAATCTAAAATATTAAAAAATTACCATTATGAGAGCGCTTTCTCATGTGAAAAAATATTTTTTATTCTATGAAAAAAGTAAAAAATGTGCAGAATATTCTGCACATTATTATTAGTCATCTGAATATTTATCTTCGATAACTGAATCATCCTGATCATCTTCGTCAGATGCTTCTTCTTCGTTGTAGATATCGTTCATATCGATATGAACATCTTCAAACTTATGACGTACACGAAGATCCCATCTGTTTTCACCAGTAGTGATCATACGTCCATCTAATGTAATATTTGTATAGAAGTTTGATTCATTTTCATCAATTTCTTCTTCAGTAAACTGTTTCTTTTCACAGATGATTGACCATAATTCATAGAAATCAATTGGCTGTGTTCTTTCCTGCATAATCTGATAAGCAAGATCAACCATTGAGATTTGTGAGTAATCCATTATTAATCCTCCTACATTTTTTCTGGTGCGGATACACCAATGACATTTAAAGCGTTGGCAAGAGTGATTCTTGTAGCTTCACATAATGCCATTCTCTGCTGCGATAATTCTTTATTGGCTTCATCCAATACATGACAATCATTATAGAATGAATGGAATAATTGTGCAAGTTTCTGGATATAATTTGTAATTTTATGAGGTGCTCTTGTACGTGCTGCATCATTGATCACATTTCTGAATTCACCAATCTGCTTTAATAAATCTGTTTCTTTTGAATTAGTTAATAATTCATAGCTATCTGCTAAAACAAATCCTTTTTCGTTAGCACTTCTCATAATAGAGCACATTCTTGCATGTGCGTACTGTGCATAGTAAACAGGGTTTTCATTTGACTGAGATTTTGCTAAACCTAAATCAAATTCAAATGGTGTATTAGCTGCTTTTGATACGAAGAAGTATCTAGTGGCATCTACACCGATTTCTTCAATTAAGTCCTTGATTGTAACAGCGTTTCCTGTACGTTTGCTCATCTTGACAACTTCACCGTTTTCAACCATCTGGACAAGCTGCATAATATCAATATTAAGCTGATCTTTATTATAGCCTAATGCCTGAATAGCTGCTTTCATTCTGTTGATATAACCATGATGATCTGCTCCAAGTAAGTCTACAAGATAATCATACCCTCTATTAAGCTTGTTTCTATGATAAGCAATATCAGGTGTGAAGTATGTATAGCTTCCATCTTTCTTGATTAAGACTCTGTCCTTATCATCTTCGAAGTCAGTTGTTCTAAACCATAAGGCACCATCTTCTTCATAAAGATAACCTTTTTCTCTTAGTTCATCGATAACTGGCTGAATCATTTCTTCATTATATAATCTTGTTTCAGAGAACCATACATCAAATGATACTCTGAATTCTTTTAGAATATCCTTGATCTTCTGTAATTCATGAGCAGTTCCTAATTCTCTAAAGTAAGAGATAGCTTCTTCTTCTGATAAGTTTACATACTTATCTCCTGCTTCTTCTTTTACCTTTAATGCAATATCTTTAATATCCTGTCCGAAGTATCCATCTTCAGGCATAGCTCTTTCTATATCAAATAAAGCAAGATAACGGCTGTATAATGATAAAGCTAAGTTTGTGATCTGCTTACCGGCATCATTAATATAATATTCTCTTGTCACATCATAACCTGCCTTGCTCATGATACGACAGATTGAATCACCGACAGCAGCACCTTTGGCATGTCCTAAATGAAGATCACCAGTTGGGTTGGCAGAAACAAATTCAACATCATATTTGATACCTTTCCCAAAATCTGTTGATCCATAGTTTTCTTTTTCTGATAAGACTTCTTTAATTATTGATGTTAACGCATCATTTTTCATAAAGAAGTTGATAAATCCAGGACCAGCCATTTCAATTTTTTCTACCTTTGCGTCTTCTAAAGAGAAAGCATCCATGATTGCCTGAGCAATTTCTCTTGGATTTCTATGTAGAACTCTAGTTAGCTGCATAGCGATATTTGTAGAATAATCGCCATGAGATTTATCTTTTGGAATTTCAATATTGATAGACGATGCATCATATTCTTCTAATAAAGATGATGATACAATCGCATTCTTTAAATGTTCTTGTAAAGTAGCTTCAATCTTATTAGCAGCCATTTTATCTCTCCTTTTCTCGTTTTTTAACCTTTAATACCATATCATATTTCATGTTGGTGTCAATGTTTTTTTCATCTACAGCAACGGAGAAATGAGCCTTAAGAACGCTTCAATTATGCCTACCTTATAATGCCAAGTCTCTTCGATTGTCATTCTTTGACTCACATACTCAAGATTCTTGAAATCCTGGTATATGGCATCTATACAATGACACTGATAAAGTAAGGTGTTACATTCAAAATGCAAATAGAGTGAACGGTAATCAAAGTTAATAGTTCCCACAGTCGCAATCTTGCGATCGACCATCATCACTTTAGCGTGAAGGAATCCTGGTGTATATTCATATACTTCAATCCCTGCCTTGATAAGCTGATAGTAATAGCTTCTTGTTACACGAAAGACCAATCGCTTATCGGGAATATGTGGGGTAAAGACTTTTACTCTTACGCCATTTTTAGCGGCTAAGGTTAATGATTTTAACATAGTATCATCAATGATGAAATAGGGGGTCATTATCATTATTTCACGCGATGCGTGGGTAATCAGGTTTAAGTAGACATTTTCTCCTACCCATTCATCATCCAATGGTTCATCACCATAAGGAAGAACATAGCCATTTCCCTTAAATGGTTCAGGATGATGAACATGCGGTCGAAATGCATCCACATCTTCCTCTAGGTCTGGATAATAGGCATAGAATGTCGATAAGAACATTGTCGTCAAGGACCAGACCGCATCCCCTTCAAGACGTATGCCCGTATCTTTCCAATGTCCAAAACGTTCTTTCGCATTGATATATTCATCAGCGATATTGAATCCACCAGAATAGCCAATATAGCCATCAATCACACAGATCTTACGGTGATCACGGTGGTTCTGACTGATTGAAAACAGCGGTACAAAACGATTGAACGCCACACATTTAATTCCCCATGACTGTAATTTCTGCTTAAATCTAAATGGAATCGTTGATACTGAGCCAAAGTCATCGTAGATAAAACGTACATCCACGCCTTCCTTGACTTTCTCTCTTAATATTTCAAAGATTGTATCAAACATCAATCCCTTTGATACTATATAGTATTCCATAAAGATAAAGTGTTTCGCATTTCTTAAATCCGCCAACATATCTCTATAATTATAATCTCCTAAAGAATAATAGATCGTATCCGTATTCTTATAAATAGGAAAATGCTGGGAGATAAGATAATCTAAAGAAATAGTTTTCTTATTAATAATAGTCTTTTTAATCTGTTCATCCTGATGACGCAAAGCATTCATCTTCTCAATACCGGGAAGCAGTTTATTTCTAAGTAAAAAACTTGGTCGCTTGTTTCCGATAAGAATATAAAGCAGTCCGCCTATATCAGGTAAAACAAGTATCGCGATAATCCACGCTATCTTGTAATTCGTATTTTCATCCTTAGAGACAAGATAGATAGCCATGCTATAGGAAAGGATAATGAAGAAGAGGTGAATAAGCTGATTGTATTCTACAAGACGATAGGCCACAAATAATAAATAGATAGCCTGAAATAAAATAATTGTCATGTAGATAACTAATCTACTTAAAAAGATTTTTAATAGCTTCATGCGTCAACGCCTGGCTCTTGCATACGTACATAAAGGAAAACACGTGCGACATGCGCTTCCCCTTGATAAAGATGGTAGATAAAACGCAAAGTATCTTTTGTATGATTTAAGCTTTCCACTTCACTAACAAGTGGAATCTCACCCTGTATTGTCTTATAGTGATTTAAGATACGTTCACCTTTTTTAAATCTTAACAATGATTGATTATGCATAAGTCTTACATTTTCATCATCATAAGAAATACGCATCTCTCCATCTTTTGTACTCATGCGAATCTGGTGCTCTTCTTCTTTAATATAAGTACCTAACTCAATATATTCTATTTTATCCTTTTGTCCTCCGTAATCGAAAAGACTCTTATAATAAATCTTTTTTCTCATAATATTCCTCTACCTGTGGTTTCAATTCTTTCACAAAGAAGATCTTTTCATCTTCTTTTTCTTTAGCATGCAATATTGCATTTACTATTTCTGATTTATCTGGCAATGTCACAATTGTTCCATCTTCTTCTAGAATCTCAATATCCATGATATTGTTTCCTAATTCAAAATGACGATATGGTACATTTTTTGTAAAATCACTAGCAACATAGTATCGTGAATCATATCCTTCTTTATCAGATAAAGCCTTAATTTCTGCAATATCTTCTTTATGATGATATGTTCTATATTTAAGAAGATGACGATCCATATATCTTGTACAAAGATCTCTTAAAATAGCATCTTTTTCTTTCTTGAAATATGTAAAATACGTCAACATCATATTTTCATCGACATCTTCATATTGTTCAACACTAAAATCACCCTTTAACAATGGTTCAAGATAATCGATTGCGACATGAAAAGAATACCCTTCTTCATAAAGATCCCTAATACGTCTAATAATCGCATATAACAGCTGTTCGTGTGATCTTGCAGTAGGATGATAATATACCTGCCAATACATATGATATCGTGCAAGAATGTAGTCTTCTATTGCCTGTACACCTGATTCCTTAAAGACAATACGATCATCAACGATACGTAGTGTTCGTAAAATACGTGACATATCAAATTGTCCATATGTTACACCACATGCGTATGAGTCTCTTAATAAATAATCCATACGGTCGCTATCACACTGACTTGAGACCATCTGTACAAGCATTGGCTTTCCTTTATGTTCTATTATATTAGCCACATCTTCAGGTAAATCTGGATGAATGTCCCTTAAAATGTCACCTACTTCTGTTTCTTTAATAATCTTCACAGTCATTTCTTCATGATTAGTACGCATAGCCGACTCAAATGAATGAGAAAATGGTCCATGCCCAATATCATGAAGTAGTCCAGCACACATAACTGTCAGTTTTTCATAATCATTGATATGATCTTTTACCTGTTCAAGATTAATGATATTTCTAACAATCTCATATACACCTAAACTGTGTACAAAACGAGAATGTTCAGCAGTAGGAAAAACCATATAAGTTCCACCAAGCTGTTTAATACGACGCAATCTTTGCATCTGTGGGGTATTGATCAGTTTCCATATTGGAGTATGTTCTACACGTACATAACCATGAATGACATCTCTAAATACTTTACTGTCAAATAATTTCACATCATCTAATCGAAAATCTTCTTTACGCATACTGATCACTCCTTTTGTACATTCTATCATTTTCTCTATTAGCTGCCAAATAGAATAAGCTATAATAAAGATGAGGTGATAGAAATGCATGAACATTGGATTTTTGAAGCAAAAGATTATATTGACTCTTATCTAGATGATCCTGTTGATGTCGCAATCATATTAGGATCAGGTCTAGGATCATTTACTGATCACATGAAAGAACTCAAAGAGATTCCTTATGAGGAGATTCCCCATTTTCCTACTTCAACTGTTGAAGGACACGAAGGAAAACTGATTGTCGGAAAGATTGGGGATAAGAACGTTCTTATTATGAAAGGTCACACCCATTACTATGAAGGGCACGACACATCACTTATTACCATTCCTATTCGCGTCTTTTCATCATTGTCAATTAAAACATTAATTATCACAAATGCCTGCGGTGGCATTCGTGACGATCTCACACCAGGTTCACTTTGCGCATTAGAAGATCACATAAGCTTTTTTGCCCCATCACCACTTCGTGGCAAGAACCTTTCTGACTTTGGTCCACGTTTCCCTGATATGAGCGATGTCTACTCTTCCCGTTTAAGAGAGCACGCCATCAAGTGTGCAAAAGAGCTTGATATTGATCTTAAGACTGGCATCTATGCTTTCTTTGCTGGTCCTCAATTTGAAACGCCTGCAGAGATTCGCGCATTTAGAACACTTGGTGCTGATGTAGTGGGCATGTCCACAATCCCAGAGGCCATTGTGGCTAAACATTGTGGCATGGAGACTTTGGCTATTTCTCTTATTACCAATAGAGCAGCCGGTCTTTCTAAGAGCACGCTTAGTCATGAGGACGTGCAAAAAACTGCTGGTAAGGTACAGAAAGATTTTGTTTCTTTATTAAAAAATATTATTGAAACTCTCTAACGTATTAAAAAAACCACGGAGCTGATCGTAGTCAGCTCCGTTTTTTTAACTCTCTTTATTGAGTTTCTTTGTATAGACAAGCACAAAATTTCTTCCTTTAATAGGCATCGCTCTTGCAATGACAACGTGTGTCGCACCATTATAAATGATCTTTGCACATTCTTCATGTGTAATCAGTGCTTTTTTTGCAATACAAGATGAGCAAGGATGATCTTTCTCAAAGAACTCGTAACAACGCTTTTCAACTTCTTTTAATTTGTAGTCTTCTAATAGGTATGTCTTATAAGAATCGACATCTACACATCTTACAACATCAAATATTTCCTGATATTTATTCATTTCTTCCGCAATCTTCTGTTTTACATCATCGTCTTCTTGAATTGAATAATTCTTAGAAGCACGCTGCTGAGCAAGTCTATAAGCAAGTTCCATATCATTTGTTTCACTAAATGCACATACACCAATATTAAATCGCAATGTAAAACTGATACGATCAACTTGGGTAACTGTAGAAACATGCGCAAGGAGTTCTCTCTTGACTTTGACCATATCTTCCTTATTTTCAAACTGCTTCAACACAACGAATTTCCCCATTCCGATATAGCCGACAACTCCAGTTACTCCAATATATTTAGAAATCTGTTCTCCTACATTTTGAAGCATGTGTGTTAGTACTTCTCTTCCGTGCAGCTGATTGTAGTAGGTTATATTAAGAACATTAATATAGACAATCATAAACTCCTGATTTCTTAATTGATAGCCTTCAATGTAATACATACTATTAGACATGACGCCATTCCAATTAAGCATGCCTGTCTCAGAATCACGAATTCCTAAGCTCTTGATAATATCTGTACGTTTTTTTTCATCAGTGGTATCCACAAAGTATCCCAGTAATCCAACAATCTTTCCATCATTATATACTGGCATCTTGCTTGCCGCGATTTCTCTGTTTTCACCTTTACACAAACATTTGCCGGGTACATTTCTTGTTCGTTCTCCTTTTTGAAGAACTCTTATTTCATCGTTCATAAATGGATCTGGATCCACATGCCAGCCCATTTCTTCATCATTTTTACCAACAATGTCATCCATTGACTTGATGCCATAATAGTCTCTAAACATCTTATTGACACCTACAAAGCGACGGTTTGTGTCTTTCCAGAACAATCCTGCTGGCACCTGATCTTTAAGTGTATTCCACAAAGCTTCTTCAGTAAGTCCAGGATCTTTACTATCTGAATATCCATAGAAATTAAGGTATGTATTTTTCTTGCTTTCATCTAGTGGTCTAATAGAGAAAATCACTTCATCCTTATTATTGGCATAGGATAATTCAAAAATTCTCCACTTATATTCCATACTCGATTCCGCATAGCGGAATGCCTCTGAAACGACATGAGTTTTCTCAAGTCTTGTATTAATATCTTCAAAATTCATAAACTCAATGAATCGATCTCTATCATCTATGTAGATCATAGTTTTTACAGTCTTATCAATCAGCTGTGTTAAATTACTAATATTGTTTTCCTTCTTAAGTCCCACATGAGTATAGATTGTTTCAACCGCATTATTCTTTAAATTAACCTTATAAACCTGATCAAAGAGTGCATAAATTGTCTGCTTTGTCTCATCAAGTCGTATATTTCGTAAGAACGAGTATTCTTTTGATAAGTTTCTTACAGACATGAGATATGCCTTACGATCTTTAGCAACCGCGATATTCTTATAACGCAATACAATAAGATTATTTCCATTGATATAATCCATACTTGTTTCTTCTCCGTATTCAAGAGAATCCAAGGCTTCCTGCACTCTTTTGGCTGTGGAAGTTATTTGATCTTCAATTCTTCTTTTTAATTCCTCTTCCGTTTCAATTCCTATAGAAACCAATTCATTCAAAAAAAACTTATTGGTATAAAGAAGATCTACTTTATTGTCCTTTTGTTGTAATATTCCAATTGGAACATTAGTCATATGTAATCTTTCATCTCCAAATGGATCATTTGAGAGCGGATTAATTTTACCAATATCTTTATAGTAGTAACGTTGATTTTGATCCTCAATATCAGCTTCACCACGGATGACTTTATTCATAATATCGTCCATCGGCTCAGGTTTACCAAAGTAATACCCTTGAATCTTTTCACAGCCAATATCCTTCAAGAAATCAAAATGTTCTTTTGTCTCTACACCTTCAGCTAAAGTATGAATACCTAAAGCTTTAGCCATATTAACCACGAATTCAATAATGGTCTTAGAACGTTCTGAGAAGTTTCTCAAGAAAAGCATATCAATCTTTAGTGTATCAACCTTGTAGTCTTTTAAGACATTAAGTGAAGAATAGCCACTACCAAAATCATCAAGCCAAACCAGATAACCTGCATTATTGAACTTTTTAATCTGTTCTTTCATATAGTCCTGATTATTACTTAATAAAGATTCAGTAACTTCAATCTGGAACAATTCTCTTGGCAAATTAACCTTTTCTAATTTACGATCAATTCTTTCCAATAGACCAGCAGATTCAAAATCAAGTATAGAAAAATTAATGCTGACAGGAACTGCTGGTGCCTTATCGACATAGTAGGCATATTTCTCACATATACAATCCACCACATAATCACTCAGCTTTGTAATCAGATGATAGCGTTCAAGCACACCAATAAAGACATCCGGTCTGATCATGCCAAACTGTGGATCGTCCCATCTTGAGAGCACCTCAAAGCCACAGATGCTTTGAGACAGCGTTCTAATGACTGGCTGGAAATAGATCTTGATCCATTTCTTTTGTAATGCTTCATCAATATGATCGACAATATATTGTTCTAGTCTGATCATAGAATCCATTTCACTATTGAAATAGTTGAAATGGACATTATATTTACGTTTAATCGCATCGCAAGCAATCTTAGCCTTATCACAGGCAACCATAATGTTCTTGCTGGCAAGATGATCCACACGATAAATACCAGCTTTTAGTGTAATATACTTTGCCAAAAATTGTGTCGCGATACTTTCAATTTTCTCTTCGACTCCCTTTTCATATGTCAATACGAGGAAGTGATCTTCCGCAAATCGGGAAACCAGTCGATTAGGGAATGTTTTTTAAGTTCAGCGCCAAGTTCTCGAATCAATTCATTTCCTGCTTCAAAGCCGTAATTTTCATTATAAGCTTTAAAGTTTTCAATATTAAAATAGATAATGACCTTTTTAAGTTCCTTCGTGAATTCTGTATTGATAATTCTCTTTGAATACTTGATAAAAGCATCCATATTCATAAGACCAGTCAAAGGATCTTTTTGAACATCTTTTTGAAATCCTAAAAGGTGCTTCAAATCTTCGATATGATCATCCACATAATAAAAATCGTTTTCAAAAGCAATACGTTGCTTCTCTTTACATTTATTCAACATATTATCAATGGTGTTTTCATCATTGACAGTACCTTCAGAAACACCTACAAATACTTTTAATTGAGGTTTAGATAAAGAGAATTTGAATGAAGTAATAAAGTTTCTATACTCTTCTAACTTATCAATGAAATGCCATGCTTCATTAAAATGTTCAGTTACAACCAAGAAACCATCCAATCCTACACGGAAAACATGATTATCTCCAAAGTAATCTACGAGTATATAACCTGCCACATGAAGAACTTCATCACAGACAGCGTATCCTTTAACACCAAGCAGATAGCTCAATCCATATATACGAATATACGCGACACGAACATACTTATTCTTAAACAATTTTTCATATTGACTAATATAAGCAATTTTTATTGTCCCAGTCTGCTCATCATGACGTTCTTCCCATTGAAGCTGATCCCGGATTTCTTCAATTGTAAAACCTTGTTTCTTCTCTTTCATAGTCATTCCCTCTCATAATATTAAGGTAACATATATACAATTTATTTACTATAATTTGATGATTTTGAAAAAAATAAAACACGCCTGAGCGTGTTTTATTTATATAAGGTAATAAGTCATTAACCATCCACTTGTGTTTAAATAGACTACTTCCTAATAAAATCCATGTTTTTTTGTTCCTCCACAAACCTGAGAATCTTATAATAGGCTCTTTTATCACGTGAATTGCTTTTCCAATTTCCTCGGATATCTGTCAGTTCAGATAGAACACTATATGTTACTGGGAGACTATATACTAGATCCCAGTTTTTAAGCAGATAATCATAGATACGAAGGAGTGTATCACTGATGTCATCCTCATTCTTTAATTCTTTAGAAAGTTTTGTTGCTTCATCATCTTCTGATCTGTCTCCTTCTTTTCTTATTGTCCTTAGTTCTTGGCCAACCCCTTCCAATTTGTTTTGAAGATATCCTGTTTCTTTACTGTATAACGGTTCTCCATAGCGCTTTTCCTGTTCCCTCGCAAACTGTACTAGTGGCAGCAAGTTATCATACTTTGCGAAACCTTTAAGACCTAACTTGTTTTTGTCAAATTGCTTATTTAGATCCTTGCAGATTGAGAATTCTCCCCGTAATTCATTTTTATTCAATATCTTCCCAAAAATGTGCTTCAATTAAGTTATTTCCTTTCATGATGATAGAATTGTGCTGAAATGCGATTATATGCAGTTGTAATGTAATCAATTGTAAATCATCAGTATTGTGGTGTCGTTATCACTTCTCCTTTCATTTTGAATATCAATATATTATAAATACATTTTAATACATATTAATTTAAAAATTAAGCATTTAGATCTTCATCACAAAAGAAAAAACATCGCTTACGCGATGTTTAAAAATGACTAAGCTTCATAGTCCATACAAACACGACTGCATGTATAAGGACGTACTTTTGTATTAGCGATTGCGACATGTTCTGGATGAACTGCATATCCCTTTAATGATTCTTCATCTTCAAAAGTAGTAATTAATAATGCATCCGCATTTGAAGATTCAAGACAATCAATCTGTACATGAATATCAATCATGCCAGGAATCTTTCCCTGAAGACTTTCAAGACCTTCCTTGATTCCTTTTTTGATTTCTTCTGTCTTATATTCTTCAGCTAACTGCCATAAAATAATGTGTTTTACCATCTTTGTTTCCTCCATGTCTATAATAATAAATATCTGTACTCATGTCTAGAGAAGAGAAGCTTCAAGTTCTTCTACTGTATCTACAATATGAATGTTTTCATACTGTTCAAGAAAAACTCTTTTTCTAAAGCCCCAGGATACTGACACACAATCCATCTTTGCATTCTTTGCACTTTGGATATCTATTTCTGAATCGCCGATGTAAACTGCTTCTTCTTTATTGACATGAAGTTCTGCTAGGCAAGATTCAATCATATCTGGAGCCGGTTTTCTTCTGACTCCTTCTTTTTCTCCAATGACAAAATCAAAGTAGCCTTCAAATTGATCTTTTACAAGTTCCATTACTGCATCATTTTGTTTATTAGAAACAACCGCAAGCTTGACTCCTTTTTTTCTTAGCGTCTTTAATAAAGACAAGATTCCCTCATATGGTCCAGTCTTGATTTTACAGTGTTCTTTATAATATGGTCTAAAGATTTTCTGGATATCATCAATCTCATCACTTTCTTTAACTGATGAATCTGCAGTCCCCACCTTGACAAGTTCCTCTTCACTCATTCCTTCTTCATAAGCAATAGCTCTCATCATGGCTACCTTCACACCACTGCCAAAAAACTGTTTTACTTCTTCTACACTGTAATTATGTCTATGACCAGCATTTTTCATCGCATAATTTAATGCGGAAGTCAGGTCTTCGATAGTATTAAGAATTGTGCCATCCATATCAAAAATAGCTGCTCTATACATGTCCATACCTCTTTTCTAGCTGTCATTATAGTGTATTTCTTAATAAAAGAAAACATCCTAAATAATTTCATTACAGGAAAAACTCTTTACATATCGAAATAAATTGTGTATATTAAGAAAAACTTAAGAATTACTTAAGAAGTAGTTAAGAAATATGTAAGAACTGCTTAAGAATTATGAAAGGTATTCTTAAGAATTAAAAAAGGAGACCCACTGTATGAAGAAATTATTTAGTAAGTCGCTTTTAAAAATTGTTATGATGATGACATTGGCACTAGGATTAAGTGCACTTTCAATAGATCAGGCAGCTGCCAAAACAAGTAATCAGGAAATCGCTCTTCCTATTACTCATACCTTAGATGCAGCTACAAAAACAGCTTCTCGTAAGGTTAAGATTGCTCATAAGGCAATGCAGATGGCCAAATATAAGAAGTATACTGTTAAAAATGGTGTTAAGTTCTATACTTACTTTAAAGCAGAAAATGTATCAGACATTGAAAATAGTGAAACATATAAGGCTGTTCAGTCTGTAAGAACTACTAATTCAAGATTAACTAAATCAGCTGGTGCTATTACTGGTCCTAATGGTAAGGAAACATATTACAACTTAAATATGAACGGTGTTGTTCGTATTATGAGAAACCATGGTAATACTGATAAGTATTGGGTAAGAAGTGATGGTGTTAAGATGCTTGGTAACTATGTTATGGTTGCAGCTGATCAAGCAAGAAGACCACTTGGTTCTATCTATGAAACATCTTTAGGATTAGGTATTGTATGTGATACAGGTTCATTTGTATCAAGCAACCATAATCAGACAGATATTGCGACAAATTGGTAAAAAGAAAGGGGCTGACCCAGTAAAGTGATTTATGGATAATCACTGAGCTGGACCAGCTCTTTTTTTCTTTCTTTGACTCCCTACAGCCAGATAAAATCTGTTTACGGGCATTTAGACATAAAAAAACACCCATTTTTGGGCGCAA
>NZ_JAGBIX010000086.1:0-3919 GCF_017934775.1 Kandleria sp.
ACACAGGAGGTTTCATCTTTTTTAGTTAAATACGAAAAAAGATGATTACTAAGATATACTCAGTAATCATTTTACTGTTTATATAGATAAAATTGAGGGTAGTGTATTAGTGCTATGTGCTATAGATTTTTGACACTACCCAATGAGATGGGAGAAGTCAAATATGTCATCTCGGTATTAGGGAAGAATGTGATTGATTTCTATATGCAGTTAGATTGGCATATTGAAGCGCTTTATCTTCTTGCTACAATTGAGTATCTCTGCCATAAGAATCATCTTGATTTCATTGATCAGTATGATTACAGTGCATTAGAAACATATGTTCCAGAAGAAGCTATCTATCCTGAAGGGATTGGTCTGCTTTCAAGAATTATGGGAATGGATATGAAAGAAAGAGTATTGGAGTTTGCGATTCCTGAATATATGAAATACAATATTATTGAGTATGAGATGGATCAGGTTGTCTAGCTCTTGACTTCATTTTTAACTCTTCGTATAATATGTAAGCAAAAATAAGAATAAGACAGTTCGCTTGTACCATCCTGTCTCTAAACAAAACCAGGACTACTGATTTGATTTTTTAGGGTGTACAAGATGTACACCCTTTTTTGATGCAGGCGACAAGGAGGCAATATGTATAGAGTATCAACACAGGCATCATTTGATGCAGCACATTTTTTAAAGGATTATCCAGGTAAATGTCATAATCTTCATGGACATCGCTGGAAAGTTGTGATCGAAGTCTCTTCGCCTGAATTAGATGAAGGGTCAATGGTTATTGATTTTACTGATATCAAAAAAGAACTAAAGAAGATGGCTGATCATTTTGATCACTGTCTTATTATTGAAGAAGGATCACTAAAAAAAGACACATACGAAGCGCTTCTATCAGAAGATTTTCGTATTGTCACAGTTAACTTTAGACCTACGGCAGAATGTTTTGCTAAATATTTCTTTGATCAGCTTTCTTCATCTTTTCCAGTTAATAAAGTACAAGTCTACGAAACACCTAATAATGTAGCAACTTATGAGGTGTAGTTATGTTTAAAGTTGTAGAAATGTTTGAAAGCATCAATGGTGAAGGCTATAAAGCAGGACAGCTGGCTTATTTTGTTAGATTTCAGGGATGCAATATGAACTGTGTCTACTGTGATACTAAGTGGGCCAACAAGAAAGATGCCCCGTATCAGTTGATGTCAGCACAAGATATTGTTTCAAAAGTCAATGAAGCACATATCAAGAATGTGACTTTGACAGGCGGTGAACCTATGCTTCAAGAAGAGATTGAAGAACTGATCAGATTGTTATATGAGAATGGTCATGAAGTAGAAATAGAGACCAATGGGTCAATTGATATTTCTTCTTATGATCATTGTGATTATCGTCCAAGTTTTACTTTAGATTATAAATGTCCAGATAGTGGGATGGAGAAGTTTGTGGATGTGATGAACTATGATCATATTCAAGAAAAAGATACCATTAAGTTTGTCTGCTCATCACGTATTGATCTAAAGAAAGCTTATGAGATTATTGAGAAGTATGCATTAAATAAAAAAGCACATGTCTACTTATCTCCGGTCTTTGGAAAAATTGATCCACAGGAGATGGTGGCATTTATGCTTGAAAAGAACATGAATGATGTCAACTTGCAGCTGCAGATGCACAAGTTTATCTGGGATCCAGAAGAAAGGGGTGTTTAGATGATTGATACAAAAGCGATAGAAGAACATATTCGTGGTATTCTTATTGCCTTAGGTGATGATCCTGATCGAGAAGGATTAAAGGAAACACCACAAAGAGTAGCACGCATGTATGAAGAAGTCTTTGAAGGCATGAATTATACTAATCATGAGATTGCAGAAATGTTTAATAAGACTTTTGAAGAAAATTTAAATGAACATAATCAAGATATTGTCTTTGTCAAAGATATAGATGCCTTTTCTTACTGTGAACATCATATGGCACTCATGTATGATATGAAAATATCAGTTGCCTATATTCCCAATGGAAAAGTCATCGGCTTAAGCAAGATTGCTCGTATTTGTGATATGGTCACAAAAAGACTGCAGCTTCAAGAACGTATCGGCAGTGATATTGCGGATATTATTTCGGAAGTAACTGGCAGTGAAGATGTCGCTGTCTTTATTGAAGCGAAGCATAGCTGCATGAGCGCAAGAGGAATTAGAAATACTGGTGCAAAGACTTATTCAAGAACATTAAGGGGAAGATTTGAAAAAGAACCTTATCTATTAGGAGGAATGATGTAATGAAAGCTTTAGTTTTATCTGGTGGTGGTATTGACAGTACGACATGTTTAGCAATGGCTGTAGAAAAATATGGCGCTGATAATGTCATTGGATTATGCATGTACTATGGACAAAAGCATCAAAAAGAAATAGAGAGTGCCAAGAAGGTAGCGAACTACTATGGGACTGAGCTTTATGAATTGAATCTTTCTAAGATCTTTGCTTATTCAAAGTGTACGTTATTAAATCAAAGTGAAGACGAGATTCCTCATGAATCCTATGATGAACAATTAAAACATACTGACGGTGCTCCTGTTTCTACTTATGTACCATTTAGAAATGGCTTATTCTTATCAGCTGCTGCTTCTTTTGCTTTATCAAAAGAATGTTCAGTCATCTATTATGGAGCCCACGCTGACGATGCGGCAGGAAGTGCTTATCCTGATTGTTCACCAGCATTTAATAATGCGATTAATGAAGCTATCTATTTAGGAAGCGGTCAACAATTAAAGGTTGAAGCACCATTTATCAATAAGACCAAAGCAGATGTTGTGAAGATTGGTCTTGATCTTCATGTTCCTTATGAATTGACATGGAGCTGTTATGAAGGTGGCGATGAGCCATGTCATACATGTGGAACATGTGTAGATAGAGAAAAAGCATTTGAGCTTAATGGAACAATTGATCCATTATTAAAAGGAGATAAATAATGAGCAGAACAAAAGAAGAAATGAAGGATGTTACATTCTTAGGAAACCAGAATACAAAATATCCTACTGATTATGATCCAAGTGTCCTTCAGTCATTTGATAATAAACATCCTGGAAGAGAATATTTTGTAAAATTCAACTGTCCAGAATTTACTAGCTTATGTCCCATTACTGGACAGCCAGATTTTGCGACTGTCTATATTTCATATGTTCCTAATATCAAGATGGTCGAAAGCAAATCCTTGAAGCTATATTTATTTAGTTTTAGAAATCATGGTGATTTCCATGAAGACTGCATGAATATTATCATGAATGATCTGATCAAATTGATGGATCCATTATATATTGAAGTATGGGGTAAATTTATACCAAGAGGTGGGATTTCAATTGATCCATACTGCAACTATGGAAAGAAAGGCACAAGATGGGAAGAGGTTGCTTGGCAGCGTTTGACTCATCATGATCTTTATCCAGAAAAAGTCGATAATCGTTAATCGACTTTTTTTCTTTTTTATAAAAATTTGATTATAATAAAAGAAAGCCAACTATAAGGAATTCAAGTAAAAATTGAAGTTTTATCACATTATCTTTGTTCCTTGGCTGATCTCATTAAATAACAGTTGCGATTTCATACTAATCATCTGTTATTGAACCGAATTATATTAGAAGTATATTGAAAACTGAATATTTGTGTACACAAAAAGTACTGTCCTTCTGGCAACGCTATCAATACAGTTATGCAGAGGCTATACTAGTACAGTTTCATCAAATTTGATGTTTTGTGTCAGCAGCTTGTAGATGACTCTGATCAGTTTTCTTACGCAGTGACCCTGAGCGCATAAATGTGTTTTACCCTGGCTCTTCTTTAGGTTATAATAGTTCTTGAAAGTGGAACTGTTATTACACACTGTGAGGATACACTGATAAAGAGCCTTACGAAGATATCTAGAGCCTCGTTTTGAA
>NZ_JAGBIX010000087.1:0-11872 GCF_017934775.1 Kandleria sp.
AAAGTAGCGTTGTGGATGTTAACATCCTATACGGTAGAGGCGAAGTGGACACGCCTGTAAGAATAAGGATTGCCTGACTTGTCGGGTGGAAACTTAAATATCAAACTTCTTAAATAGAACCGTCAGGTTCTTAGAAGCCACTTACCTTTAGGTGGGTGGTAGTTCACGAAAGGAGCACTCATGATTTTGTGCTCTTTTAAAATAAAACTAGATATTTTTTATACCTATATGAATAATAAAGCTTATTTTTTTAGTATAGAGGTTCTATGGTTTTCTGTGATATATGTTAATATACGAGTAGTGAGAAAGCCGAATTGATTTCGGTTAAAAAGCATTTGCAATTATTTGCAGGTGCTTTTTGTTGAAGTATGATAATTTCATTGCTGGAGATTAAATATAAGATTTAGAAAGAATATCTCTCGAATCAGCACTTACGGAATGTAACTAAGATAAATAAAATATCATAGAATAAGAGGATAAATATGAATTATAGAAAAGCAACAATACAGGATCTTCCTAGTATATGTACATTAATTGAAGATGCAAAAACATTAATGAGAAAACAGGGTATATATCAATGGAATGAGTATTATCCACATAAGAATGATTTTGAAGAAGACATAAAGAATAATAATCTCTATCTAGCAGAAGAAGATGAACTACTCGCAGTTTATTCAATCAATGAAGAATGCGACGAAGACTATAATCAATTTAAATGGAGTACAGATCACTATTGTGTTCTTCATCGCTTATGCGTATCTCCTAATAGACAAGGAAAAGGGATTGGTAAAACAGTATTATCACAAATTGAAAAACAAGCAAAAGACATGGGCTATGATGCCATTAGATTAGATGTCTTTTCACTTAATCCTTATGCGAGACGTCTTTATGAGAAGAACGGTTTTATAAAAAGAGGTCATGCACATTGGCATAGGGGTGAGTTTTATTTGATGGAGAAGATTTTATGATTTGAATATTCTTTATTTTAAAATAAATGATTTCTTATTTTTCTTATCTCGTGTACTATTTGATCAAAGTATGAGAGAAAATGTTATAGTGTTTAATTCTTAATAATGATTTAAAACAATTAGCATAATGAAACAATTGGATTCATACTCACGTTTCTTTATAATAAAAGAAGAGGTGAACATTATGCCATTTGACTATAAAAAAGAATATAAAGAATTCTACATTCCACAAAAAAAGCCAAGTATTGTAGAAGTACCACCAATGAATTATATTGCCGTAAGAGGAAAAGGAGATCCCAATAAAGAAGATGGAGAATATAAACAGTCCATTACGCTTCTTTACGGTGTAGCTTATACTTTAAAGATGAGCAAGAAGACAGATTATCAAATAGAAGGCTACTTTGATTATGTTGTTCCACCATTAGAAGGATTCTGGTGGCAGGAAAATATAAAAGGCATGGATTATAATAAAAAAGATCAATTGCAGTGGATCTCAGTGATACGTCTACCAGACTTTATTACTAAAGAAGATGTAGAGTGGGCCAAAGAGAGTGCTTCTAAAAAGAAAAAAATGGATTTCTCAAAGATAGAATTCTTTCACTATGAAGAAGGACTATGTGTTCAGTGCATGCACATAGGTTCCTATGATGAAGAAGTTGCGACCGTATCATTGATGCATGAATTCATCAAAGATGAATATGTCTTAGACATAAATGATCAACGTAGACACCATGAAATCTATTTAAGCGATGCAAGAAAAGTCGCTGAAGAAAAACGCAAGACGGTTGTACGTCATCCAATAAAAAAATTAGATCAGTGAGAATCACTGGTCTTTTCTAAATATAAAAAGTATAATTAGTTATACAAATCATACTTTGGAGGGATAGATATGAAAAAGAATGGAAAATACGCATGGACTGCGACTGTAGGAGAAAAAGGGCAGATTGTCATCCCTAAGCAGGCAAGAGATTTATTTCAGATTAAGCCAGGTGACACATTGTTGCTATTGGGAGATGAAGAGAAAGGTATTGCGATACCACCAAAAGGTGCTTTTACGACACTGTTTGAAAAAGTGTTTGAAGAAGGTGAAGGCTGATGAAGAACATTGCATTCTTCTGTATTCCAGCATTCGGACATACGAATCCCTTTTTGCCCATTGCTCGTGAACTTGTAGAACGTGGTCATCATGTAAGATTTTATTCATTTGATCTCTTTAAAGAAAAGATAGAAAGTACAAAAGCTACCTATATTTCATGTGATAGATTTCTATCTTCACTTACTAATAAACAAGAAAAGAAGCTAAAGAATATCTCTACTACGGAGATGACAATTCAATCTATTCATATCACAATAGAAATGGATTCTTTTCTAAATGAAGAATTCAAGAAAGAAAAACCAGATCTGATCATAACCGATTCCGCATGTTTTTGGGGAAAGCTAAGTGCTCTGAAATATAATATCCCATACGTTGTTTCAACGACCACCTTTGCCTTCAATCAATTATCTATCAGTTACATGAAACAATCATTTAAAGAAGTTGCTGATATCATATTTGGTTTACCAAAAGTATCAAAGGAACTAAAAAAGCTAGAGCAGTATGGATACCATGTCAAAAATGCGATTTCATTAGTATCAAGTGATAATCATACAGATACTCTGGTCTATACTTCAAAATCATTTCAGCCATTTGCAGAAAGCTTTTCATCACATTATCAATTTGTAGGACCATCCTTGTTTGATCATTATACATTAGACAAACATCATGAAAGAGCTCTGATCTATATTTCAATGGGAACAATCATTAATGAGCGATTAGATTTTTATCAGAAATGTATTGATCGTCTTCAAGATGAAGATGTAGACATTATCATCTCAGTAGGAAACAATGTTCCTATTGAACAATTACACTTCAATAAAGAAAAAGTACATATTTATCCATCTGTTAATCAGTTGGAAGTCTTATCAAGAGCCAATCTGTTTATTACTCACTGTGGCATGAACAGCGTGTCTGAGAGTCTCTATATGGCAACACCGATGTTATTGTATCCACAGACTGCAGAGCAGCGTGCTGTAGCAAGACGTACAAAAGAGATAGGAGCAGGCATTATGCTTGATGATGATATTCATTCTTCAGCTATGAAGGTTTTACATAACCCACAATTTGCATCTTCAGCCATGCAATATAGACAAGACTTCATATCCTCAGGAGGCGTAAAGAAAGCAGTAGATTATATTGAAGGGGCACCTTACAAGATAGAGGAAGTAGACCTTATCGAAGAATTAAACAAGTATAATAGGAAGACAAAGCTTATCTACTGGATGATTATTATTCTCTTGATTTTTCTTCTAAAAGGAAAATATGGCCTAATCATAGGCATTATTGCTTTTCTCTGTTCATTTCCAGTAAGAAAAAAGTTGCAAATGAGAAAATATGATAAAATGATAAAAAATTATTAAAAAAGGATACCAAATTAAAATAAGATAAAAAGATCCCCATTTTATAAAAGATGGGGGCCTTTTTGTATTAAAAATAAGTAAATATTTAATTTTTTAGTAAATTCCAATATCGATGTACAAAAAACTCAATTTATAGTTGACAGGAGGTAGTATACAGGTATAATGAGAGAAAATTAAAGAGTGATAAATACTTATCACTTCAGGAGGGGGCAAAAGCATGGACAAATCAATACCTGATATGTATGGAAGTCTCGTTTTCAACGACACGGTAATGAAGAAAAGATTACCAAGTGACGTTTACAAGGCTTTACATAAAACAACTAAGTATGGTGCATCTTTAGATATAGATGTTGCCAATACAGTAGCGGCAGCTATGAAGAACTGGGCTATTGAAAATGGGGCAACTCATTATACTCATTGGTTCCAGCCAATGACTGGTGTTACTGCTGAAAAACACGACTCATTTGTATCGCCAAGATCAAATGGAGAAATCATTATGGAATTCTCTGGAAAAGAACTTGTGAAAGGTGAACCTGACGCATCTTCATTCCCAAGTGGTGGTTTAAGAGCAACATTTGAAGCGAGAGGATATACTGCATGGGATCCATCTTCTCCAGCATTTATTAAAGATAAGTCTCTTTATATTCCAACAGCATTCTGCTCATATAGTGGAGAAGCTTTGGATAAGAAGACACCATTACTAAGAAGTATGGATGCCTTAAATGAACAGGCTGTAAAAGTGCTGCATTTATTAGGAAAGAAGGATGTAACACATATCGATACAACTATTGGTAGTGAACAGGAATACTTCCTTATTGATAAAGATCTTTACAAGAAAAGAAAGGATTTATTATTAACAGGAAGAACATTGCTTGGTGCACCTGCTCCTAAAGGACAGGAAATGGAAGATCATTACTTTGGTGTGTTAAAACCAAAAGTAGCAGCATTTATGCATGATCTTGATGAAGAGTTATGGAAACTTGGCGTACCAGCTAAAACAAAACACAACGAAGTGGCTCCCGCTCAGCATGAGCTAGCACCTGTGTTTGAAACAGCTAATATCGCCTGTGATCATAACCAGTTGACTATGGAAATCATGAAGAAAGTAGCAGATAAGCATCACTTCGCTTGCTTGTTACATGAAAAACCATTTGAAGGTGTCAATGGTTCAGGTAAACATGATAACTGGTCAATTGTAACGAACACAAAACTTAACTTGTTAGATCCAGGAGACGATCCATATCACAACATCACATTCCTAGTGTTCTTAATGGCTACAATTGCCGCTGTAGATAACTATCAGGATTTATTAAGAGTGTCTGTTGCCTCTGCTGGTAACGATCATCGTCTTGGTGCCAACGAAGCACCACCAGCAGTTGTCTCAATTTATGTAGGTGATGAACTTGCTAAAGTTCTACATTCTATCGATACAGAAACATTTGAAGGAACTACTGAAAAGACTGAAATGTCAATTGGTGCTACTGTTCTTCCAAACTTCGTAAAAGATACTACAGATAGAAACAGAACTTCTCCATTCGCATTTACTGGAAACAAATTCGAATTCAGAATGCCAGGTTCAGCATTATCAGTAGCTGATCCAAATATCATCTTAAACACTGCTGTTGCTTCAACTCTTGAAGATATCTATGAAACATTAAAAGATGTTAAAGAAGATATGGAAGCAGAAATCTATAAGTTATTAAAGAAAACATTGGATGAACATAAACGTATCTTATTCAACGGTAACGGTTATACAGATGCATGGATTGAAGAAGCTGAAAAGAGAGGCTTATATAACTTAAAATCATTGCCTGATGCTGTACCTCAGCTAAAAGATCCAAAGAACGTAGATTTATTTACTAAATATCACATCTTCACAAAAGAAGAAATTGATTCACGTTATGAAATCTATCTAGAAAACTACGCAAAAACAATTCATATCGAAGCATTAACTATGATCGATATGGTAAAACGTGATTTCACTCCTTCATTATTTAAATACATGAAAGGTGTAGAAAAAGAATTATTACAGAAAAAAGAATTATTAGGCGCAGTTCATGGATATGAATTACGTGTATTAAAAGAATTAGATGCTTGTTCAGTTGCAATTGATGAAGCTTTAGAAAAACTTGAAGCTGATATCATCAAAGCTGAAAACACTGATGATTCATTAGAAAAAGCAAGATTATATCACGATGTTATCTTAGAAGATATGAATCTATTAAGAACACCAGTGGATACTGCTGAATCTAAGATTCCAAGTGAAGCATTAAATTACCCAACATATGATGAATTACTATTCTCATTAAGATAAATAGAAAGGAATACGAGAGATGAATAGAAAGTATACATTACAAGATCACGATGCCTGTGGTATTGGTGCTATCGTCAACATTGATGGTAAAAAAGACTATCAAGTATTGGATGATGCCTTACACATTGTAGAAAAGCTCGAACACAGAGCAGGTAAAGATGCGAGCGGAAAAGTAGGAGATGGCGTTGGTATATTGCTTCAGATTTCGCATTCCTTCTTCAAAAAAGCATTAAAGAAATCAACAATCACAATTAAAGATGAAAGAGACTACGGTATTGGTATGTTCTTCCTTCCAGAAGATTCATTAGAAAATACCTTTGCTAAACGTAGATTCGAAGTCATTGTAGAAAAGAATGGTCTAAAATTTTTAGGATGGAGAAAGGTTCCTGTTCATCCTGAAATTTTAGGTGATCTTGCCTTAAACTGCATGCCATCTATTGAACAGGCATTCATTGAACGTCCTAGCGATGTAGAACGTGGTGTTGCATTTGATCGTTTGCTTTATGTTGTACGAAGAGAATTTGAACAATCATCTGAAAATACTTATATCTGTTCTTTATCATCAAGAACAATCGTTTACAAGGGAATGTTCCTTGTTACCCAGCTAAGAGCCTTCTATGATGATTTAAGAGATCCATCTTACACAAGTGCTATCGCTGTAGTACATTCACGTTTCTCTACTAACACTGTTCCATCTTGGGAACGTGCCCATCCATATCGTATGATTGCCCACAATGGGGAAATCAATACAATCAGAGGTAACGCTGATAGAATGTTAGCGAGAGAAGAAACTATGAGTTCTTCTTATCTTACTGAAGATATGGATAAGATTCTTCCAGTTATCCATAAGACAGGTTCCGATTCTGCCATGTTGGATAACACATTAGAATTCTTATATATGAATGGTATGGACTTGCCATTAGCAATGATGACACTTATTCCAGAACCATGGAAGCATAATAGATTCATGTCATCTAAGAAGAGAGATTTCTATCATTACTATGCAACAATGATGGAAGCATGGGATGGACCAGCTGCTATCCTTTATACAGATGGTGATATCTTAGGAGCAACTCTTGACCGTAACGGACTTCGTCCATCACGTTATTATTTAACAGATGATCACAGATTAATTCTTGCATCAGAAGTTGGTGTATTAGACATTGATCCAAAACATATCATCAAGAAATCAAGACTTGAACCAGGTAAGATGTTACTTGTTGATACAATGAAAAAACGTATCATCTCTGATGATGAATTAAAGACAGCTTATGCTACACGTAAACCTTATGGTGAATGGCTAGATCGTCATCTTCTTCATTTAGGAGATCTTAAGATTCCTAATCAGAAGGTGCCATCACATACACAAAAAGAAAGAGACAAATTATATAAGGTCTTCGGTTGGGCTTATGAAGATGTCAAGAACGGCATTATCCCAATGGCTATGAATGGTAAAGAACCAACTGCTTCAATGGGACATGATATTCCATTAGCTATTCTTTCAAAGAAACATCAGCCATTGTTCTACTACTTCAAACAGCTCTTTGCACAGGTTACAAACCCACCAATTGACTCACTAAGAGAAAAGATTGTTACTGACACAACAGTCTATATCGGAAGTGATGGTAACCTTCTTCAGGAAAAGAGCGACAACTGTCGTGTTCTTGAATTAAATAACCCAATCTTAACTGGTGTTGATTTATTAAAGATCAAGAAATTAAACCAGGAAGGTTTCAAGACTACAACTATTTCTTTACTTTACTATAAACATACTTCATTGAAGAAAGCTCTTGATGCATTAAATCTTAAGATTGATAAAGCCTACAATGAAGGCTTTAATATCATCATCTTAAGTGATAGAGGCATCGATGAAAACCATGTGGCTATTCCTTCATTATTAGCTGTATCTTCAGCAGAACAGCATTTAGTACGTACTAAGAAACGTACAGCTGTATCATTGATTCTTGAATCAGCAGAACCTAGAGATGTTCATCAGTTTGCAACATTATTAGGTTTCGGTGCTCGTGCTATTCATCCATATTTAGCACATGAATGTATCGAAGAAGTAATCAAGCTTGGTACATTAGATAAAGATTACTATACTGCAGTTGCTGATTTTAATAATGCAATCTTAGGCGGTATCGTTAAAGTTATGGCTAAGATGGGTATTTCTACATTACAGTCATATCAGTCAGCACATATCTTTGAAGCAGTTGGCTTATCTCAAGAAGTCATCGATGAATACTTCACAGGTATCGTATCTAAAGTTGGCGGTATCCACTTAAAAGAAATCGAAGAAGATGTTGTTGAAAGACATGATCATGCCTTCGATCCAATGGGATTAGGTGTAGATGCTTCACTTGATTCAATTGGTATGCATTCATTAAGAAGCGGTGACGATAAAGAAGATCATCTTTATACACCAGAAGCTATCACAACTTTACAGGAAGCTGTAAGAAATGGTGATTATAAGAAGTTCAAGGATTACACTAAGATGATTGATGATCCTGAACGTCCTCATACATTACGTTCTCAGCTTACATTCAAGAAAAATAGAAAACCTGTCCCAATTACAGAAGTAGAAAGTGCTAGTGAAATCGTTAAGAGATTTAAGACTGGTGCCATGAGTTATGGTTCACTTTCTAAAGAAGCGCATGAAACAATGGCTATTGCCATGAACAAGCTTCATGCAAAGAGCAACACTGGTGAAGGTGGAGAAGACGAAGATCGTTACGGAACACTTAGAAACAGTGCAATCAAACAGGTTGCATCAGGACGTTTCGGTGTTACTTCAGCTTACTTGAATAGTGCTTCTGAAATCCAGATCAAAATGGCTCAGGGTGCTAAGCCTGGTGAAGGTGGACACCTTCCAGGTAAGAAAGTTTATCCATGGGTTGCTAAGACAAGATGTTCAACTCCGGGTGTATCATTAATTTCACCACCACCACATCATGATATTTACTCAATTGAAGATCTTGCACAGTTAATCTACGACTTAAAGAATGTCAATAAGAGAGCTAGAATCTCAGTTAAGCTTGTATCAGAAGCAGGTGTAGGAACTATCGCTTCTGGTGTTGCTAAAGCTGGTGCTCAGGTTATCCTTATCTCAGGTTACGATGGAGGTACTGGAGCTGCTCCAATCAGTTCTATCCACCATGCTGGTTTACCTTGGGAACAGGGTGTTGCGGAAGCACATAAGGCATTAGTAGAAAACGGCTTAAGAGATCATGTCATCGTTGAAACTGATGGTAAATTAATGAGTGGTCGTGACGTTGTAATCGCTGCATTATTAGGTGCAGAAGAATTCGGTTTCGCTACTACTGCATTAGTATCAATGGGATGTATGATGATGAGAGTCTGCTCAAAAGATACATGTCCATTCGGGGTTGCGACTCAGAATGAAGAATTAAGAAAACGTTTCAAGGGTAAACCTGAACACGTTATCAACTTCATGATGTTCATTGCAGAAGAAGTACGTGAAATCATGGCAGAATTAGGATTCAAGACTGTTGATGAAATGGTCGGTCATACTGATTTCTTAGAACCACGTTTCTCTAACGATGTAGCTGCTCAGATGAACTTTGAAGAATTATTGGATGATACATATGCTTCATCTTCAATCAACCACTTCAATCCTAAATCTGCATACGACTTCAAGCTTGAAACAACTGCAGATGAAAAAGTATTGATTCCAATGTTCAAGAACGCTGTTGAACGCAAGTCATCATTAACTATTGATGTAGACATTACATCAACAGACCGTTCATTTGGTGCTCAGTTCGGTTCAGTGGTTGCCAATAAATACAAGAAATCATTACCAGAAGATTTCTATAAGATTAATGCCTATGGTGGAGCAGGTCAGTCACTTGGTGCCTTCTTGCCAAATGGTGTAACAATCAACTTACACGGTGATGCCAACGATGGTGTAGGTAAAGGATTATCAGGTGGTAAGATCGTTATCACACCTGATGAATCTTCAAGCTTTGAACCATCAGAAAACATCATTATCGGTAACGTTGCCTTATATGGTGCAACAAGCGGTAAAGCATACTTTGAAGGGGTAGCTGGTGAACGTTTCTGTGTCAGAAACTCAGGTGCTATCGCTGTCAGCGAAGGATGCGGTGACCACGGTCTTGAATATATGACAGGTGGTAAAGCTGTTATCTTAGGTAATACAGGTAAGAACTTTGCAGCTGGTATGAGTGGCGGTATTGCTTATGTATTAGATCAAGATCATACACTTTACTTAAAATTAAATAAAGATATGGTTACAATGTACGAAGTAACAGAAAAATATGATAAACAGGAATTACTTGATTTGATTAAGGACTACTATAAAGAAACAAATTCTCCAAAAGCAAAAGAAATTCTTGATCATTTCGATGACTATATTACTGACTTCAAGAAGATTGTGCCAAATGACTATGCCAAGGTCATTAAATTAATTGGTCATTTTGAAGAACAGGGTATTTCGCATGAAAATGCCTTAATGGAAGCTTACAAAAAAGTAAGCTTAGAAGGGTAGGTGTCAGTATGGGAAAACCAACTGGTTTCTTAGAATACGAAAGATGTGCAAATCCTGAAAGGGATATTGATGAAAGAATCAAAGATTACTTTGAATTCCATTCAACTTTAAATAGTGAAGAAAGAAAGAACCAGGCGGCACGCTGTATGGACTGTGGGGTACCATATTGTCAGTCTGCCTTGTCAATAAAAAATAGAGTGGTCGGATGTCCATTACATAACCTCATTCCAGAATGGAATGATGAAATCTATCATGGACATCTTGTCCATGCCTTATCTCGTCTGTTAAAGACAAACAATTTCCCAGAATTTACATCAAGAGTATGTCCTGCTCTATGTGAAAAAGCATGCTTAAACGGTGTTGATGGGGAAAGTGTCACTATCCATGACAACGAAAACTATATTATCGAATCAGCCTATGCAGCTGGGCTAATGAAACCAAGAATTCCTGCTAAGAGAAGCGGAAAGAAAGTCGCTGTGATCGGAAGTGGGCCCTCAGGTCTTGCCTGCGCTGATGAATTAAATCATCGTGGACACAGTGTCGATGTCTATGAAAGAGAAGACCGTGTTGGGGGATTATTAATGTATGGTATCCCTAATATGAAACTTGATAAGTCTGTCATCGACCGTCGTGTTAAGATCATGGAAGAAGAAGGCGTACATTTCATTACTTCAGCTAATGTTGGTAAAGATGTAAAAGTAAAAGCATTATTAGATGATTATGATGCAGTCGTATTATGCGTAGGTGCAAAAGAACCACGTAAGCTTAAAGGTGTCTCTTTAAAGACAAAAGGTGTACATTACGCCGTAGACTATCTTACTGCCTCTACAAAGAACGTATTGGCTAAAAAAGATGACACAGAAGCAAAAGGTAAACATGTCGTTATCGTTGGTGGTGGGGATACAGGAAATGACTGTGTCGCTACAGCCATCCGTCAGCATGCCAAAAGCGTTGTACAGCTAGAAATGATGGGAGAACCACCACTAGAACGTACAGCAGATAATCCATGGCCAGAATGGCCAAATGTCAAGAAGACTGACTATGGGCAGAAAGAAGCTATTGCAGTCTTTGGACATGACCCTCGTGTCTATGAAACTACTGTTAAGGAAGTTATTGAAGAAAAAGGCGCAATCAAGAAAATCGTTACAGTACAGGTACGCTTTGAAGCAGGTAAGATTGTAGAAGTACCAGGCAGCGAAAAAACATTGGATTGTGATCTATTGATCATTGCGGCTGGATTTGTCGGCATCAATGGCTACGTTTCAAAAGCTTTCAACTTAAATGTCACTAAACGTAATACAATTGACGCTAAAGATAACTATCAGTGCGGAGACACTAAAGTCTTTGCGGCTGGTGATGGACGTCGTGGACAGTCTCTTGTCGTATGGGCAATTACAGAAGGTAGAGGCTGCGCTAAGAGCGTTGATGACTATTTAATGGGTTATTCTACAATGAGATAATTTATGTAAGAAGCTGTAACGAAATAAATACAGCACTCAAATAAAAAATGGTGGCATCCTCATAAGTGATGAGGAATGCCACCTTTTTTGATATAATTAGGCTATGAAAAATAACAATACAAATACACCTAATTACAAGAACAATTAT
>NZ_JAGBIX010000088.1:0-17571 GCF_017934775.1 Kandleria sp.
AAAGAGTATCAGTATTTATGCTTGATATCTAAAACGGGTTCTATCAGAGATAATATATTGGGTGGAAAAGATGAACCTGTTATTTATGATTTTTATTTATATCAAAATGTTTTAAATACAGGTTTGAGGACAGAAGAGTTTATTGATATACAAGAAAATGACTTTGATGGAATTTTGAATTGTATAGAAAAACATTATTGATAGCAGAGTTCAGAGGGCGCAACCCTTTGACGGATTGTAAAGGTAGAGCCTTACGCAAGGTGCAGGAGTAAAGTCTTCGCCTGTGTGCAGGGACAGAGTACCGCCGGGGTCAAGGGGCAGAGCCCTTTGTCAGGTCCAGGGTGAAACTTTGGCCCAAGGAGGTGTGTTGCTTTAGCGACACATTGTATTGGGTTATTATTTGTCACGCTTACACTTAGACAGGACGGCTTCGCCGAAAAGCAAAAAGAAAATTTCATAAAGAATTAGCTTAGGCTGTTAAGAGGAATCGAGAAAAAATCGGCTCTATAATAAAAGTGGAGGGTTCAGAATCCTACGGATTTGAGTGAAACTACCACTTTTTTTAAGTAATTTGCCATATATTTATATAGAATCTAAAAAAAACGGTGTATTTTGGTAGACTTAGATTGATTATTAAGTCATTTTTGGAGTTACTTTTGAAAATGAGCCTTGATGAAAATGCACTTATTTATAGATGTTTAATTAACACAAAAAAATTCCGGTCGTGAATGTCAATAATAGAGCGGATTGCCATGGTGATTGACGTGCTAGAGTGAGTTTATTATGTCTTGTATGTTAGGAGAAATTATTGAAAGCGTTTGATTTATAGAATATACTTAAATAGGTGTTTTTTAGACAAATTATGGGGGATAAATGTATTTTCTAACATCAGTTGAATACGCCAAAAAAAGGAATATTACCCAAAGAATTATGGTAATTTACTATGAAAAAGGAAGAATAGAAGGATCTTTTATGAAAGGCAGAATGTGGTTGGTTCTGGCAAATCTAAGGTGAGTTTATAAAATGAAACGAATAATTATTAAAATGAAGCTTTTTCTCATACGAATAACAAGAATTATTAGTATAATATGTCCTAAATCAGACTTATTATTATATGGACTACTTATTGTGTTGTGGATGGTATTTGGATTTCTATCGAAATACATAACTGATATTCATGGTGATCTGAGTATAACGTATTTAAGAACTCTATGGAATCTTCGAAATTCTATTTTTACGTCGATAGTATTAGCTTTTTCTATAGGTGCATTTAATAATTTACGTGACTATCGGAGATTGTTAAAGCGTCAGCATTTTTTGTATGTTGATTCTATGGATGATTTTGAGTATTTGTTTAGTGCTTTGCTAAAAGACGATGCATGGCAAAAATTTCATGCTCTTTATAATGACAAATGTCAAGAAATAGCCTGGGGATTGATAATAAGCAAAGCAGACTGTGTCAATTTACTTAGCAATGATGTTATTTTTGCTTTTCATACAATTCAGGATCGATTATATAAAATTGATGATCAATTAAAAGACAGTTCATTAATGGTTATAAATGAAGAAATGTTAGCGCTTAGAATATCAGAAGCGAAAAAGCAGATTTCTAAGATAATGATGTCAGAAAGTAGGGATGATTTTAAAAGCATAAAAGAACTGATTGATAATTTGCTTTTTATCCTTGAAGAATTACGGTTTATATGGAGACGGGATCTAATATTGGATCTGGAATTGGTGAAAATGGAACAGAATCCGCAGGAAGATTTTTATAAAAGAATGTGGTTGCCGAATTTTGATATTAAAATGGTTAGAAATTGGTAGTGACGAGACGTTTGTTTTTCTTGCTCTAATAAGGTAATGTGAAATGGCGAAGAATTTAATAGATATAATTTTGGATAAAATATTTGATGAAAACTGGACTGGCAGAAAAACTTGTAGAAAGAGTATTGTAACTAGTTCAATTGCTGGGGCGTAAGGGAAATATACTTCGAAATGAATATCTACCAATGATAATGAAGAAGAGCATTAAAGATAGATGTTATATTCATTGGACAAAAGGAAATTTTGGGAGATGAGAAGAGTTAAAAGCGGACAACGATACAACCAAATAAGCAAAAGAATCGGTTCTATGATCCAATTTTGCAGAAGAAGACTTAAGTAAAATGGATGAGGAATTATGTTGGCGAAGATGTGCTATTGTTTTCTAATATTCTTTTCAGAACGTTGTGAGTAAAAAAAGACGATGTGATCTGAGTTCGTTAAGTGGACAACGAAATAAAGAAGTTGTGTAGTTGCATGAGAAAATTGATAGTACCCTCCTTACTGGGTTGTCCAGTAAGGAGGGTACTATCACATAGCAGTTACCTTTTATATGTTTATCTTTACATTCTGATCGTTTAGTAAAACCTTATAAATAATGTTCAGTATGTCTTGCGTCATTGTGAAGTACGATTGATATGTTTTATGATTCAAGTATCTCATATGGCAATTTATGAATGGCATCCTTGATGGGGGGCTGTCGTTTTCTTGGCATTGTATCCACGTCTAACTTCCGTGTGATTTTTGATTTCCTTCATGAGTAGTGGTTCTCTCAGAATGATTTTGTCTTTTCTGTTATTGAAAAGAAGTCTCAATCTAAACGCTTCGAAATTCCTTGTTCCATGAGCCAATCTTAATAGATCCTTTGGCTTTCTATTGAACCGTTCGACAGGACTATTTGAAATACGTATTTCCTTTTCAAGATTGGGAAGCGCCACAAATGAATTGATGATGGGTTCTCTATACTTGCATAAGAGATAAGCAAAATCCATAAACATTTGTATATCTGATTTTTTGTAAGCCAATATAATCGCATCAAGTTCATCATTTATCTGAGGATTGCTTCTACCTGTACGCTTATTGAAATTTATATACAATTCCTTCAGGTCACGCATCTTTTCAAGCTTGTAATCAATTCTAAAGAGACGTTTTTCAATCTCTGTCGTAGACATGGTTTTCTTATAGAATCGATTGGGTTTGGTCGGGTTGTTGTAATAGATCACTTCATCGTTATTCTTCAAAATAAGGAATCTATATCAGGGGAATTTTGAAACTTCTATTCAATGTCTCCGAGGATTTAAAAATCACTTGAATACTTGTATTGCCAAGTGACTCTTCAATAAATTTGTTGTACTCATCAATCTATTTTTAGTATACCATCATGTATTTATCATTAGCTTTGTAATCAATATAAGATCTAAAGGGATTGCTGATTTGTTAACTATCTTTTTTGAGTTTTTCTCCCATATTCTAAGAACAGTAAAATCTTTTAAGAATATTATTGGTATGGATAATCTGATATTTATGGCTACTATCATTTGTAGCTTTTCTACGAGGAATTTTGTGGTTTATAAAACAATGATTTAATGGTATATTCAAAGAAAGTATAATGTCATGAATTAAATTTTGTAACAAGGGAGTGATTTTAATGACAAATATAAGTTTTGAAGAGTTTTATTATACTGAAGACAATCAAATTCATAATTTATATGAGATACAAAAAGAATACGAGCAAAATAATGGAGATATTTCAAAATATCGAGGTCAGATGTTTTGCCCAGAATGTAAAAAAGCTGAATTACGATTTACACATAAGACAAATAAAAAACGTGCGTATTTATCCAAGATTCCCTTATCCGAACATGCTAAAGATTGTATATTTAAAAATGGTTACGCAAGCAACAGTGAGATTATACAATTTGTTGATAATTTAAGTAAGGAGAAGGTACAAGATAGGTTAGAAGCAACATTAAATCAATTATTGCCTAAAAAAGTAAAAGAAGGTCATGATGCAAGTAATGAATTTAAAGATAATCCTTTAATAATTGAGATAAATAACAAAAAAGATACTAGCATTAGGAAATTAATTCCTAAAAAATCAATAAATAGTTGGTTTGATAAATCTGAAGAAAGTAAAGTATTTATCTTCTATGGACATGTAAAATTAGAAAATAAAAAAGTTAGAACTAGAGATGGTATCTGTTATGAATTAATTGTAAAAACAAAGCAACAAAATGAATGGAAAAAAAAGACAAGTATTTTTAGGAATAGGAATAAAGATGATATTGATACGGAAAGAATTTATGATATTGCAGTATTAGGAAAAATTGAATTTTATAAAAATTTTCCGCAAATAAAAACTTTAGATTTTGATTATATAAAGTTTAGGTAAAAATTTTTTGTTGTAGCTGTATCATATGATTAAAAGAGATTCTTTGTAGATTTTAGAATGATTATAGAAAAAGGGCGGCATTGAGTGAGAGATATAGCTGTTATTATAAGAGATAACATATTACTAATATACAAAGTAAATAATTAAAATTATCGTATTGTTGGAGCAATGCATGTTGGACAATTAAGCCAAGATGTAGAATCTGTGAAATAAAAGTAGAATTAAAGTTAAGTGTCTAGTAGAAGATTTGCTGTTTATTATTGAGAATCGATTTGATTATAAATGATCACTACTTCATACGAAAAAAATTATTATAATGTTGGAGTAGTTGAAGAATTTTCTAAACATATTTAGAGGATATAACACATGAGCCTAAATGGATTCCAATTAATGAAATGAATCAATTTGATATAAAATTTTAGCTTTTAATGATTGAATTATCAAAATGGGACTATTTTATTTAGTATATCGATATCGGATAATATAAGTAATGTAAAATAAACTCTATTCAATGACAGTAGAAATGTCATAATCAAAATACTGAAAATATTTCTTGAAACAACGTTAGCTTATGAGCTGACGTTTTTTATAATGTGACTTATTATATAATTAAATCATTGAAGCTATCAAAGCATAATGAAATACCCACTTACTTAATGCAATATGATAAAATAAAAACATAAGCATTAAGAAAGGATAACTATGAAATATAAAGCAATATTATTTGATAATGATGATACCCTAATGGACTTTCAAACAGGAAATAAGAATGCGATAGATTTATTAATGGATGAATTAGGGTATGATCATCCAGATAGATATAATCAATATGAAAAGATCAATATGCAATGCTGGAAAGCATTGGAGAAAGGTGAACTCGATCAGAATCAAGTTAAATATGAAAGATTTAAACGCTTTTTAGATAAGTATCATATAGAAGGTGGTTATCGACAAGTTGCAGATAGATTTGCCCAACTTCTAGGAAAAGAGAATACTCTTTTGCCAGGAGTTGAAGAGACACTTAAAACAATTAGTAAAAAACTTCCCATCATCATTATTACAAACGGCATTACTGTCATCCAAAAAGCAAGATTTCAGAATTCTTTGATAAAAGAATTCGCAAAGAAGATAATTATTTCAGAAGAAGTAGGGATATCAAAACCAGATCCAGGCATATTCAAAATAGCACTTGATTATATAGGAATAAAACCAGAAGAGGCTTTAATGGATGGTGATGGCATAGAAAGTGATATAAGAGGAGCTAACAATGCTCACATTGATGTTTGTTGGATGAATCCAACAGGGAAAAAGCGACCTGAAGAATTACATGTAGAATATGAAATAAAGACAATACAAGATTGTATAAAAATAGCTCTAATAGACAAGGAGAGATAATCATATGCCTTTTCAAATAGTTAGAAACGACATTACAAAAATGCATGTTGATGCCATAGTGAATACAGCAAACCCTATGCCAGGATATGGTGCAAGGATAGATAGTGCTGTCTATGAAGCGGCAGGTAAAGATAAGCTTTTAGCAAAGCGTCATGAAATAGGTCCTATTGAATCTGGTACATCTGTTATTACTGATGGTTATAATTTACCGGCAAAATTCATTATCCATACAGTGGGAACAGCTTGGCAAGGCGGTAAAGCTGGTGAGGAAGATATTATTAGAAACTGCTATCGAAGCGTGTTTGATGTTGCGGTTAATAACGATATTGCGAGTCTTGCTATACCACTTTTAGCTTCAGGTAGCTATGGGTTTCCTAAAGGCATTGCTCTAAGAATAGCATTGTCTGAGATTGAAGCATTCATGTCGGAGAGTGATATGGATGTTTACTTAGTTGTTTTTGATGAAAAGTCAGTATCACTGTCATCGGAACTATATGGAGACATTGATGAGTATATCAATGACAATTATGTAGAAGAAAAGAATCAAGAAGAGTATCCGGATTCATATGGTAGAACTGAAAGCGTTGTACAGAGGTCTGAATCTTTTGCAGGCGGATTAGCTTCTATTGGCGCTGTTCCAAGATTTTTAAAAGCCAACAAGGCTCAAAAGAGACAGAAAAAGGGTTCAAGTAAAAAAGCTGGTGCGATTGAGGATTCATTTGAGGATGAAGAGGAAATGCTTTCTTCTGATATGTGCTTATCAGCACCGATATTAGAGGAAGAAAGAAGCCTAGACGATGTTGTAAATAATCTAGATAAAACCTTTATGGAACTTGTTTTTTCATTTGCTGATGCAAAAGGACTTACTGATGTAGAAGTTCAAAAGAAGGCTAATCTTGATAGAAAGGCGTTTTCTAAGCTTAAATGCGGAACTACAAAGAATCCTAGTAAATCCACAGCTCTTGCTTTAGCAGTAGCTTTAGAATTGGATTTAGATGATACAAAGGATCTTCTTTCGAGAGCGGGATTGGCATTGTCTCCATGCAGTAAGCAGGATGTTATAGTGCAGTATTTTATCGAGAAAGAAGCATATGACATATATGAAATTAATGTAGCTCTTTTTGAACATGGAGAACAATTGCTTGGTACACAGGCTTCGAAAATGTCGCCTGGCAAGTGACCTGCATAAATGCATATAGAGATATGATTACCTCAGAAACAAGCAAATAAGTTAATTACGGAGGTAATCACTATGAGAGAAAACTTAACAGAAATCGTATTTATTCTTGACAGAAGTGGCTCTATGAGCGGACTTGAATCGGATACTATTGGTGGATTTAATTCCATGATAGCTAAGCAGCAGAAAGAAGAAGGAGAGGCTATTGTTTCTACCGTTCTTTTTGATGATGAAACAGATGTAATTCATGACAGAGTAGCTATTGGTGAAGTAAAGAAGCTTACAGAAGAAGATTATTATGTTCGCGGCTGCACAGCGCTTTTGGATGCGGTAGGTGGAGCAATTCATCATATCGGTAATGTTCATAAGTATGCAAGAGAAGAGGATAGGCCAGCAAAGACGTTGTTTGTTATTACAACAGATGGTTTGGAAAATGCAAGCAGACATTATTCATTCAAGGATGTTAAGAAACTAATCAAACGTCAGCAAGAAAAATATAACTGGGAGTTTCTTTTCCTTGGAGCCAATATTGATGCTATAGAAGTTGCCGGAAATATGGGCATTAGTAGAGATAGATCAGCAAATTATAATTGTGATGAAATAGGAACAGCCCTTAATTATCAGGTTCTTGAAGCTGCCGTAACACGAGTAAGAAAATGCAAAGCTGCAGATATGGCTATGACATTTGCAGGTGGCACATGGAAAGCAGACATTGATCGTGATTACGAGAAGCGTGGTAAGAAGAACGGAAGGAGGGCAAAATAATGATTGGTGCAATTATTGGATATATTGTTGGTAGTCCTTATGAATTTGATCGCAGTGAGAAGATAAAGGATTTTGGCCCATTATTCATAGATGAATCTGAATATACAGATGATTCTGTTATGACAATTGCCGTAGCAGATGGCCTTATGAAAGCTGGTCTTAATTGCGATAACGAAACAATTAGACATGAAGTAATAAAGGCAATGAAGACTTGGGGGCGTAAGTATCCAGGAGCTGGATACGGAGGCAGATTTATTTGGTGGCTACAGCTTGATGACGAAAGTCCATATGGGAGCTGGGGCAACGGTTCTGCTATGCGTGTATCTTCTGTTGGATGGCTTTATGACACCATAGATCGTACAAGAGAAGTAGCAAGGATTACAGCAGAGGTTACTCATAATCATCCTGAAGGAATAAAAGGTGCAGAAGCTACAGCTTCAGCAATTTTCATGGCTCGTACAGGAAAATCAAAGGATGAGATTAAGAAGTATATTATAGATGAGTTTGGATACGATTTATCAAGAACACTTGATGAAATACGACCTGCTTACCGACATGTAGAAAGCTGCCAAGAAACAGTTCCTGAAGCCATCACAGCCTTTTTGGAAGGAACTGATTTTGAGGACGTAGTTCGATGCGCAGTATCTCTCGGTGGAGATTGTGATACGTTAACTTGCATTGCAGCTGGAATTGCAGAAGCGTTTTATGGCGTTCCGGAAAACTATAAAGAAGAGGCTTTATCTCGGATTGAACCGGATATGCGTCAGGTATATGAGCAATATATGAAGCATAGAAAGTAAAACTTAGTATGGGGTGATTATTACGAAGAGATTTAAAACAAATTTTACAGAAGAGGAATTGAAGAAAGCTCTTTTTTCAAATAAAGGTAAAGCTGAAGAAATACTTAATGATGCAAATAAATGGAAAAAGTTTAAGATTAAAGAAGTTATCAGATTGAAAACAGGCTATTTATAATTTAATCTATGAGAATAAACATTTTACTGTAGAGCAGGTTATGGCTGAGTTTGATATTTCAAGGGAAACAGTATTTAGAGACTATGCTAAGATAAAGAAAATCACAGGTGCTGTTTATGATAAAAATGAATCTGTGTGGAAATTATAATACTGAGTCTCATATTAGTCTCATCAAAATGAGACTTTATGAGACTTAGTTATAAAATCTATATATGAGACCTAAAACAAAAAGCGGATTCAAAATAGTACACGTTACTATTGACATTTAGTCACTGGTAAAACAGCAAAATCTATTCTTGTGAGCTGCGGTGCAAGACTTGCTCCATTTGATATTGCAGAGCTTCGAGAAATCACAAGCTACGATGAATTGGGACTGGACACCTTGGGAGATAGAAAGACAGCATTATTTCTCATTATGAGTGATACAGATGCTACCTTTAATTTCTTGATTTCCATGGTCTACAGTCAGCTTTTCAATTTGCTTTGTGAGAAGGCCGATGATGTGTACGGTGGTAGACTTCTAGTCCACGTTAGATGCCTCATCAATGAGACAGCCAATATCGGGCAGATCCCGAACCTGGAGAAGCTTGTAGCAATTATCTGAAACCGTGAGATTAGTGCGTGCCTGTTTTTACAGGCAAAGTCACAGCTAAAAGCTATCTATAAGGATAATACGGATACCATCATTGGAAATATGGATTCCCAGTTGTTCCTCGGTGGTACGGAGCCGACCACGCTGAAGGATTTATCCCAGTTCCTTGGAAAAGAAACCATCGACATGTATAACACTGGCGAGAGCAGGGGCAACAATCCATCCTACTCTATGAACTATCAGAAGAGTGGAAAGGATCTCATGACCGTGGATGAAATCGCAGTCATGGATGGTGACAAGTGCATCCTGCAGCTTCGAGGTGTACATCCGTTTTTGTCGGACAGATATGATGTAACTCAGCATCCACTTTATAAGAAGACTGGCGAGTATGATGAGAGGAATAAGTTGGATATACAACAGTTCTTGCATCAGGAGATTAAGGTGAAAAGTGGAGAAATGTTTGATGTGGTGAGGGTTTAGGTGAATTTGAGCACCTCTTTTCAGTTGAAATCGTGTATAATATATTGTTGTGAGAAGAAGTGCAAGTTTCTAAAAATAAGCGAGGGATTATAATTTTATGGGAGAAAATAAAGAGATTAAAGATTTTAATATTTACTATTTGAATTTTTCAAAAGTGTATGAAATGGCGATGATTATTAACAATCAAATAGTAAAGTCTTTGCAAAAAGAAAAAGGTACTTCAGATGAAAACACTTACTCTTTTAATTCTGAGATAGGTGCTTCAGCTGGAGATGGATTCTTAACTTCTGTTAAATCTTCTATTTCATCAGATTATTCCGAAAAACATACAACAAATTCTAAAGTGGTTGAGTCAATAGAAGTTCAAACTACTAAATCGACGTTGCTTCGTAGGATTTTGACATATTGTAAATCTGCAAAAACTATTACAGCTGATGTAAATGAAGGGGATCTAATAAAACTGGACAATGTAAAACTCCAATTATTAGATGAAGAGAGTTTAAGACAATTTCTCGTATTAAAAAGAGATGCTCTTAAAGGCCTTCGAGTTGAGGGTATGGAAGTTAATAATATTGTTTCATCAGTGCTTCAAGACTATTCGTATGTATTAGTTGGTAAATTAGAAAATGAAGAAAACAAGAATGATATTCTGATAAAAATTCCTATGGAGTCACAGGCAGAATTTGAGAACAAATACAAAGTGGATGACATTCTTATTGGAAAAGTATCAATAATTGGTATTTATAAAGGAAAGGTTAATGAAGAGACAATCACAGCCAATACATTATCTTTTTTTAGAGAAAGAGGTGAGGAGGAGGCTGCAGAGCATCAAGATAGAATCATAAAGAGCAATACATCAGGAAACAAAAAAAACAATATTAATAAACAATATGGGGTGTACGATTATTTAGATGTTTTTGCAATTATACAAGATGTTAACTTTAAAGAAATAACACAGCCTCAAATAAAGCTTCGTTGGTGGAATAGGTTCGGATTATGGTTGGCAGGAGTTGGAAGAAAGTATGTTGGGTAAAGAGTTACTTGTTTATAGAAATTCAGAAGAATTACGAAGATATGTTTCTGAAGAAGAACGTTTAGTTACAAATTTCAATTTTGGAGGAACACAAAAACTATTAAATTCAGATGCGAATATTGTAATAGATATCTCATCTATGGTGAGCCATGTTAAAACAGTGTCATGTGACTGTATTTCTGCAGAAGCTAATTTAGATTCGATGGAAGATGAAACTACAGTTATAGTACGAGAAAATTCTGCGGATGATGCTATTGAGTTGTTTCCTTTTTATTTTGAACGAAAAAGGTATCTTTACGATTTAAAAAAAGAAGAGATTATAATAAAGGATATTCAGAATAAAACTATATACACATATGAATCTAATGAGGATTTGATAAAGCTAAGAGACTATTGTATGAATCAAGGAGGCCATATTATTTCTTTTCCGATGGCGAATAGTGTTTTGACTGTCGATTTTGATCCAACCAATTCTGCTATGGATATTTTGATTGACTTAACATCTCTTGCTTATGCAATAGCAGATAATAAAAATATATTGTACTTGTCAGAGCAGTTATTAGCCTTAGAAAAAAAAGTTAACTATATAGTAAAGGTCGATAAAGCAGATAAAATCCTTGAGTATTATCCACTCTATTTTGACAAACAGGAAAGTATAAAAATGCTTTTTCCTGATGTGAAATTAGATGAAACTGTATCAAAAGAAAAAAAGCTAGTTCGAGTTATTGATAATGATATTAATTTAGATTATGTTTATGGGCATATTAATTTAAATCTATTTGGACATTCAAACTTCAAAGCTGAATTGAAAAAAGGGCTACATAATTTTGTTCGGTTGTTTAAAGCAGGAGAATTACCTATTTATTCTATTTTTTTATTTGGGAAATCTGGTATAGGTAAAACTGAAGTTGCAAGATTATTATCGGAAGCCTTAGGTGAAGATACATATTTGGCCAAAATAAATTTCCAAAACTATAGTAGTCAGGATGCACTTAATAGTTTGATTGGAAGTCCTGCAGGTTATATTGGATGTGAGCATGGGGAATTAAGTGAAAAAATCTCAAAGAGTAAAGTCGGTGTTCTATTATGTGATGAGTTTGAGAAAACTACTAGGCCTGTTTTTTCCTTCTTTTTGCAGTTGCTAGAGGAAGGAAAATTTACAGATTCGTTAGCTAGAGAGTATGATTTAAAAGGATATATTGTAATATTCACGTCTAATCTTCAAACGGAATCTGAATATAAAAAGGTTATTCCACCTGAACTTCAGACTAGATTTGATTTAGTATGTGAGTTTGAAGAACCTTCGAGAGCTGATAAAGAATCATATTTGTCGTATTTACTTGAAAAAGCTAAAAATAAGATAGAAGGGGCGGATAGATTACAAGAAGACTCATATAGAAAACTTACAAATCTTTCAATGTATAGTTCTTCTTCCTTGAGAGAACTAAAGAAAGAATTTAATAATAAGTTATTGAGTTTCATTGATAATAGTATATAGATTTTTACATAGACCATTACCTCTGGGGACGCCCAGATTGATATGTACTGGTCTATTATTATGCCCATTTTTAGCACAAGGAATGGACATGAGCCGAAACTATTAATCTATTTTCAAGAAAGGAAAATTCGGGAGCTCGTGACTTCCGAATGAAGGTACGAACTATGAAGGTGTGGAAATTTTTGAAGGGATGTTGGATGAAGGTATTTGTGAAGGCTGCGAGAATCCGAAAGGGTATCAAAATGGCATTTTTCAATTCAGCAATCACAGTATTACAGACACTTGTTATCGCACTTGGAGCAGGCCTTGGTGTATGGGCTTTGTAAACCTTCTTGAGGGTTACGGCAACGACAACCCTGGTGCGAAGTCACAGGGGATGATGCATCTTATTCCATGTTTGATGTAAGAATATAGAAAGAAAGGATGCTAAATCGGACTCAGGGATGCGAACTGTATCTACTCCTCAAATTTGAGGAGCAGAAAAGCAATGATAATATTACAGTGGATATAGGGCAACCGCCCTAAAGTTCCCCTATAGTTCACCCAAAGTTCCCTGATGAAGCACCTATTTGGATAAAATCCAAAGTGCTATTATTATACTATGAAGTCATAGAAGAAGCCGCCGTAGAGCGGCCTCTTTTTGTCGTTATGGATTGTTACTGTATGTTACCGATAGTTACCGTCTGTAACTGTTCAGAGATTATGTGGAATGCTATGGTTATGATAGTTGGTTAAATCATTTATTATTAGCGACATGTAATACTACAGGCTTTGCGACAGAATGTCTTATTTTGTCTCGTTTTGTCTTGTCTCGTCCGAGATTGAACATTTAAAGAGAAAAACAGTAAGGGTATCATTAAATTAGAAGTGCTGAGTGCATTTAAAGGGCACTAACTGTCCACTATTTGTCCACCTTTTGCCCCCTTTCTGTCCCTTTATGGTTTTAATAGAGTAAAACCATAAAAACTTTTGAAATTACGTTATAGTCTGTTAATTATAAAACACTTGCTATTGTTCAGATAGATGAATATAATGTTCTTTTGAGGTATCATTTATGGAATATATGACTACAACAGAAATATCTAAAATATGGAATATATCATCTAGGAGAGTTGCTATTCTTTGTGAGCAAGACAGGATTAATGGTGCTATTAAGAAAGGTAAGATGTGGCTTATTCCTGATGATGCTGAAAAGCCAAATGATGCTAGAAAAAAGATTAACGTGATTGGAGAGATTTAAATGCTAAAAGACAATACTTTAACTTATATAAGTCTTTTCAGCAGTGCTGGTGTCGGGTGTTATGGCTTTAAAAAAGCTGGCTTTGAATGCATTGCTACGAATGAAATAATCGAAAGACGATTAAAGGTACAACAATTTAATAAAAAATGTCGTTTTGAAAGCGGATATATTTGTGATGACATTACTTTAGACGAAACGAAGAGTAAAGTCTTTGCAGAAATGAAAAGGTGGGAGAAACTTGGCAATGACAGAGTAGATGTTTTGATTGCAACACCACCTTGCCAGGGAATGTCTGTAGCCAATCATAAGAAAGCGGATAATGAGATTATTCGAAATAGTCTTGTGGTTGAATCTATTAGTATAATAAAACAGGTAAAACCTAGATTTTTTATTTTTGAGAATGTTGCAGCATTTATGAAAACCGGATGTACTGCTCCTGACGGAACAATTAAGGCTATTGGTACAGTCATCAGCGAAGAATTATCCAAAGATTATACTTTTGCTGATAGAATTCTTAACTTTAAGAACTATGGTTCAAATTCGTCTAGGACTAGAACAGTGGTTATTGGTGTAAGTAAAGAGTTGTCTGAATATATTTCGCCAATTGAGCTGTACCCTTCTTATCGAAGTGAAACAACGTTAAGAGAAGTTATCGGTAATATGCCGGCTTTAGATTGGGGTGAAATATGTGAGTCTGATTTTTATCATGCATTCAGGACATATCCTGAGGATATGCGTTGTTGGATACATGATTTAAAAGAGGGGCAAGGAGCTTTTGATAACGAAGATCCTTTAAAACGTCCGCATAAGGTTGTTGATGGTAAGATAGTGCCAAATAAACAAAAGAATGGGGATAAATATACAAGACAGTATTGGGATAAAGTAGGTCCATGTATTCATACAAGAAACGATCAATTAGCAAGTCAGAACACGGTTCACCCTGTTGAAGATAGAGTGTTTTCAATACGTGAATTGATGAAACTTATGACCATTCCAGATGATTTTAGATGGGTGGACAAGTCTTTAGATGAATTGAATGCTCTTACTCCTATAGCAAAGAAAAGGCTTCTAAAACAGGAAGAGATCAAAATTCGTCAAAGTATTGGTGAAGCTGTCCCTACAACAATATTTAATCAGATTGCATTGAATATAAAGAGCTTTTTGTCGCTAGGTCATCCATCTACTGCTGAGGTCAATAGAATAATTGAGACTACTAAGCTAGAGAATGTGGTTGTTCTCAAAAATTTTATAAAAGATAATCCCTTAAAGTTAGGTGGAGCTACTTTGGCAAGAATTGCAGAATTGACTAATTCTAAAAGGGAAAATAATTCAGCATACTACACAAATAAATTTATTATAAATGAAATGTATAAGAGATGGCCTGATTTTGAAAAAGACGAAGTCTTTATTCTTGAACCATCTGTTGGTGTAGGAAACTTTTTGCCATTCTTATATCGCAAATATGAATATGTGAAAAAACTACATATCGATGTATGTGATATTGATGAGAACAATATTGAAATCTTGAAGTTGTTAGTGGAAAAATATGGCTTGCCTAAGAATGTTGAACTTAATTATATATGTGATGATTTTTTATTACATGACATGAATAAAAAATATGATTTGGTAGTAGGAAATCCACCTTTTACAAAATTAAAGGCTTCTGATGCCAAGAAGTATTTGGAGAATAATGTCAATAAAGATACAACAAATATATCTGAGTTCTTTTTAGAAAAGGCAATGCGTATTTCGGATAATGTTGATTTAATAATGCCAAAGGCAATATTAAATACTCCGGAGTTTTCTGTAACAAGAGATATGCTTAGTAAAGTCAGAGTGGCCTGTATTCAAGATTATGGAGAAAATGGATTTAAAGGAGTTTTAGTAGAAACAGTATCATTGTTAGTTATGCCAAATGAAGCTCCCTCAAAAACAATTGTTGAGTCAATGACATTAGGTATTGAGAATACTGTTAAACAAAGTTATATCATGGATGATACATATCCATATTGGATCATTTATCGTGATGATTTTTTTGATGCAGTTTCAGAAAAGTTACAGTTTAATGTATTTACTGTGTTTAGAGATAGGCAAATAACCAATTCGAATACAAATCAAGAAAGGACACCTACATCAATAAGAGTTTTGAAATCAAGAAATATAAGTGATGACGGAACAAAGGTATTAGATATTAATGGTTATGACTCTTATATGGAGATGGATGTTGCAAAAAGTCTAAGTGCATATAGATATGTTGGTAACGATGAGGTATATCTGACGCCCAATATGACTTATAAACCTAGAGTAATGAGAAATAAGGACAACGTGATTGTAAATGGTTCAATTGCTGTTTTAATTCCTAAGAATGAAATGGAGCTCTCTGAATATCAGATGAAATATTTTTCAACTGATGAGTATAGAAAGTTTTATCAAATTGCTAGAAATTATCAAACAAGATCATTGAATGTTGATGCATGTTCTGTGTTCTTTTATGGGGTATTAAAAGAAAATAAAGATTACGCAAGATGTGAGAAGCTTGCTATCGCTAAATAGGAGACAAGTAGGAAATGATTAAACTAGATTATCAAACAAATAATCCTCGTTGGGGATGGTCGGGGATTAAATATTCATCATGGGAAAAATATGCATTTTGTTTAGGATATTTAACGAATATTCAGCACTATAGAAATAATAGTGATTCAGGTCTCATTGATTTACATGTAGAAGGAAATCATATTCAAGGAGCCTGGGGAAAAGAAGGTCGTATACATTATTACGGGGATCTAAAATTTTTAAAAAATAATTTCCCTGATTGGGATGCTAATCGTAGTGCTGGAAATGCAAGTGTGACATGTAGAATGAATTCTAATGATTATATGTACTCATTAGTTACTGATTATGGATTTGAAATTGTATCATATAATGATATGACAACCTGTGATATTTTTCCACCAAGTCACAACGCATATAATACAGTCTTAAATAGGATGTTAGCTGAAATACCGAGAAATGCAGGCGATATGGATAGAATCGCTAATGCATTTGCTAAGGGATGGGGCTTGAAGTGATTATATGGTAACTATAGAGTATATAGAGGAGTTTTTAAATCGTCATGATTATGACGTAAGAAAATCTCATAATGGAAGATGGATAGATCAAAAATGCACGATGGATGTGCTGTGCTTGGTAGCTGATTGTATTATTGAATATGTTAATAGACCAGGTAATGAAAAATTTTGCGTGACGGATATTTGGTTTGATGAGTATTCCGTAGAAAATGTGCAGATGATTTTTGCAAAACCTGATCCTTCAAAAAAAGCATCTAACGAATATGACAAGTATTTTGGCCAACCAATAAAACTGTTAGATGCAGCTGGAATAATTCAAGGTAAAAAAGAAGGTCAGAAGTATATTTATGAAGTTGTTGACTATAAACTTCTTGAGTATATTAGTTTTAGAGAGCGTAATAGCTATACATTTTTATGTATGTATATAGAAAAGGTTCTCAAGGATAGCGGAATTTATCATTTATTTGAACACTTCTTTAGATTACAGAATAAAGATGCTTTTGCAGATTTGAAAGATGGATATACCTCATTCACGATAGAATACACACCTATTAACGGAAAAACTGAATGTGGAAGAATATTTACAAAAATCTTGAATCCATTAGCTTCTAAGTATAAGAAATGTGGTACGGAAAGAGGACATATTTCTAAAGATGTCATAACGCAAGATATGCTTAAGTATAATCAGAGAAATTGGAGAGATATTTCATCTGAAAAGCCAAAAGATATGACTAGGGTGGATTATCAAGTTACTATACCTAATTCTGATCAGGATAGTATGACTAATTACAGAATCGCAAGGGCTAAGAAAAATCTTAGAAGATTTAACGATACTTATAGAGGCGGAATTACAGAGGTAAGGGAAGAGAGACATTTACAGGATCAAGCCACTCAAATGCATCATATTTTCCCTGTAAACGAGTTTCCGTCTATCGCAGATTATTTAGAGAACTTGATTGCTTTAACACCTACACAACATTTTGGATATGCTCACCCAAATAATAATACACAATATATTAGTAAAGAGTATCAGTATTTATGCTTGATATCTAAAACGGGTTCTATCAGAGATAATATATTGGGTGGAAAAGATGAACCTGTTATTTATGATTTTTATTTATATCAAAATGTTTTA